>CAXTDP010000950.1:0-2255 GCA_964242295.1 uncultured Acetobacteraceae bacterium
CAATGCGGACATGGCCGCCACGGCTGCGGCGCTCCCACCGCTGCGCCAGACCGAAGCGGCAGCGCGCGTGGCTGCGGACCGTGCCCGGCTGGTGCATGAGGGGCAGGCCGCCGCTGACGCCCGCACACGGTTGGCCCTGGCCGCCGTGGCCGACCAGCACTTCCAGGTGACGCGGGACCTGGCCCATGCCGAAGGGTGAAGTTGACCCGGTCTGGATACTGCTGGCGAAGTCGTCAGGCTGTGGCTGGGGTGGCCATGAGGCGGACAAAGGCGGATTGGCGGGTTCGTTCGCGTGGCGTGCCTGCGAGCCAGTTGCTGATGCGACCAAGGTTTATGGCAGCAGCCGTGAGCACATGCTGCAGGTGGGTTTTAGCCAGCCCTATGTAGCGCGACCGGCGCAGGTGCAGGGTGCGGGTGCCCAGTGACAGCGTGCCCTCAATGCCGGCACGGCGGCGATATTCATCGGCGAACCCTTTTCCGGTCTCGCGCGCCCGGGCGGCTTCAAGCGCAGCATGTTCCTCGCGTCGCCGCGGCGTGAGCAACCGCCGTGGTGCGCGCGTGCAGCGCGGCTTGAGCGCACATCTCTTGCAGTCTGTGGTCGAGAAATGGATGCGCGTCACCGTTCGGTCTTGATTATGGCCGGCGGTCCAGCTTTGGCTGGTGTGGCCGGCCGGGCAGGTCGCGAGCTGCTTGTCCCAATCGAGCGCGAAATCCTGCAGGGTGAATGCGCCTTCGGTTCGGGCCTGCCACTGGTTGTCCTTTGGTGTCGGCCCGATCAGCTCCACGCCGTGGTCGCGCGCACTGGCCACAAGCTGGTCCGCGTCCACGTAGCCGGCGTCCACCAGGTGCTTGCCCGGCAGCAGGTCCTTCACAACAAGCGATGCATGGATTGGCTGGAGCGCATCACGGTCCACGACCGGCGCAAGCGTCGTCTCGACGTGGGTGATCAGGTGCGGCCGGTCCTCGTCACATGTTTCGGTCAGGTGGACCTTGTAGCCAATCCAGGTTGTGCTGCGCTTCTTGGCGTAATGCACATCCTGATCATACGGCGAGGCAACCATCAGCAACGAGATCGGAAAACCCTCCACCATAGTGCGCCAACGCACCACGGCGTCGCTGGCCGCGGTGCCATCTCCTCCAGAAGCGGCCTCGGCCGGCATCTGGCAGAAATTCTGCATCCAGACCTGGCGCAGCAGCATGACTGCCGGCACCTCGCGCAGCCATGCCGGCGCGTCCGATGCCGCGATGGCCACGAGCAGCGCATCGCCGTCACGCCCGACCTCTTCAGCGTAGGCCCGTCGCGCTGCCTCACCGAGCGGGATGTGATAGTCGTCAGCCGGTTTGGCATAGCGGTCCACCCAGGCCGGGTCGGCCTGCTCGCAGAGCCAGTCGGGGGCCGCAACGGCCAGGACGTTCAGCGCGGCCCGCATCGTCTCGATGGCGCAGCCCAGCCGATTGAGGGAGCGGACGGCCCCGAGAACGTGCGTGCTGTCCGTGCGCTGCCGCCCGCGGGGCACCAGCAGCTTCTGCTCGCGGCACAGCGCCAGCAGCGTGTCGAGCAGCAGCGCCTCCGCACCGCCCGTCACGAGCCGTCCCCGGAACTCAGACAGCACCGACGCATCGAAGCCGGGGTCGGCAAGGTCCAGGCCAAGCAGGTATTTCCAGTCGATCCGGCTCCGGGCGGCATCTGCGGCCCGCCGGTCGGACAGGTTCTCGGCGAACTGCAGCAGCGTCACCAGCGCAAGCCGCCACGGCGCCTCGGCCGGCTGCCCATGGCTGGGGAACAACGCCGCGAACTGCTGGTCGGTGAACACCGTCCCCAGGGTGTCGCGCAGCCGCGTATACGGATTGCCCCGTGGGAATGCCGCACGGGCAACCATGGCCGTGGACTCGGGAACAGCACCGGCAAGAGAGGGACGAAGCGACATCGAGGACCTCCAGAACGGCGGCGCTCACGCGCCGGACAGCGAAGGCCCACCCTCCTGCCAAACCCGGCCCGACTTCGCCAGCAGTATCGGTCTGGTGGAGCCTTTCATCCTCTTCCAGGAGGTTCTTTCCATGCCGATCACCCGTTCCCCGTATTCACCGGAGTTCAGGCAGCAGGTCATTGACCTGGCCCGTGCTGGGCGCGATCCCGTCAGCCTGTCCAAGGAGTTCGAGCCAACCGCGGAGACGATCCGCAAGTGGGTTGCTGCGGCTGGCCGCCAGGAGGGCAGCCGGGAAAGGGGCGACGCCCAGGCGACGGCAGGGGACGC
>CAXTDP010000951.1:0-2253 GCA_964242295.1 uncultured Acetobacteraceae bacterium
TCCTCGCCATCAACCAGGCGAACGCCGACGAGTTCGAGCGCATCTACGGCGTGCGGCCCAAGGTCGGCGACAACATGCGTGGCCTCCTGGCTGACCAGCCTGAACACCAGGCGCAGGTGAGGGCCGGTTGGAGCCGTGGACTTGCCGGCGAGGAGTTTACGATCGTTGAGGACTACGGCGATCCGGCTCGCGTCCGGCCCTACTACGAGATCAAGTTCCGGACCCTGCGAGACGATCAGGGGAAGCGCGTCGGCTGCTACCAGTTCGTGACCGATGTGACCGAGCGACTACGTAAGCAAGCTGAGCTTGCTGAGGCCCAAGACAAGCTGCGCCAGTCACAGAAGATGGAGGCGGTGGGGCAGCTCACGGGCGGGCTGGCGCATGACTTCAACAACCTGCTGGCCGGCATCTCGGGCAGCTTGGAACTGCTGCAGGCGCGCGTGGCGCAGGGGCGCATCAACGACCTGGACCGCTACCTTGTCGCCGCCCAGGGTGCGTCCAAGCGCGCGGCGGCGCTGACGCACCGGCTGCTGGCCTTCACCCGCCGGCAGACGCTTGATCCCAAGCCCACGGACGTGAACCGGCTGGTGGCGGGCATGGAGGAGCTGATCCGCCGCACGGTAGGACCGCAGGTCGTGGTCGAGATCGTCGGGGCCGGCGGGCTGTGGACGACGCTGGTTGACCCGAACCAGCTTGAGAACGCGCTGCTGAACCTGTGCATCAACGCCCGTGACGCGATGCCGGACGGCGGGCGGCTGACAATCGAGACCGGCAACAAGTGGCTGGACGCGCGGGCGGCGCGCGAGCGCGACTTGCCGCCGGGCCAGTATGTCTCGCTCTGCGTCAGCGACACCGGGACTGGGATGACCCCGGAGGTGATCCGCCGGGCGTTCGACCCGTTCTTCACCACCAAGCCCATTGGCATGGGCACCGGCCTTGGCTTGTCGATGATCTACGGCTTCGTGCAGCAGTCGGGCGGACAGGCGCGCATCTACTCCGAGGCGGGCCAGGGCACGACGGTGTGCCTGTACCTGCCCCGGCACCACGGCGCGGCGGCCAGTGAGGATGCGGACGCCGAGCTGGCCGGGGCGCCGCGCGCCGAGCAGGGCGAGACGGTACTGGTGGTGGACGACGAGCCGACGGTGCGGATGCTGGTGACGGAGGTGCTGGAGGACCTGGGTTACACCGCAATCGAGGCGGCAGACGGCCCTGCTGGGTTGAAGGTGCTGCGATCCGACGTGCGGATCGACTTGCTGGTGACGGACGTGGGCCTGCCCGGCGGCATGAACGGCCGGCAGGTGGCGGATGCGGGGCGGGCGGTGCGGCCGGAGTTGAGGGTGCTGTTCATCACCGGCTACGCCGAGAACGCCGTGCTCAGCCATGGGCACCTGGATCGCGGCATGCACGTGCTGACCAAGCCGTTCGCGATGGAGGCGCTTGCCAGCCGCATCAAGGAACTAATTGCTGGCAGTCAGGAAAAGCGCGCCGAGTAGCTGTCCGTTTAACCAACCCTGCCGGACAGTTGGCTGCGGTACTGACGCCTTCCGACCTCCCGTGGCACCTCCGAGAATGTCCGGGGACTTTGGCAGGACTGCCTACTGCTTTCCGTAATGGCGACTCTGCGTTGCTGCGGTGCAGCATGGGCAGCGATGCCACTACCCGCGACGGCACCGCTCCTGCTGCGACGGCACCATGGCAGTGGCACAGACCGTTCGCCCAGGTCAGAGTTTGATACAGCGTTAATTGCAGCTTGCTCATGATCCCTGGTGGTGCAAGGTTAGCTCCGTTACACACACGCAAGAAAAGACCGCTGCACTCATGCGCACGCTCCTGCTCGCCAGCACTTCCATGCTGGCCCTCGCCCTCTCCGCCTCCGTCGGGGCAGCATCGGCGACGACCTTCAGCTACTCCGGTGAGGTTGTCGACTACACGGTGCCGGCGACAGGGACCTACCTGATCCACGCCGCAGGCGGAGCAGGCGGCACCGAGCCGCACCTCATCGGTCCCGACTCGTCTGGCGGCCACAGCGCCGTCGCCCAGAACCTATTCGATTTGACCGCGGGCGAAATACTGAAGGTCGTCGTAGGCGGGAACGGCGCCAACGGCCCAGGGGGGCTGGACTTCGGCGGCGGCGGCGGCGGCGGCGGCAGCTTCGTGATCGGGCCGGATGACAAACCCTTGGTGATCGCGGGCGGCGGCGGCGGCGGCGGCACTGGCCGCGATGGCGGCGGCGGCCTCAACGCCACCACGGTC
>CAXTDP010000952.1:0-2249 GCA_964242295.1 uncultured Acetobacteraceae bacterium
ACAGCCGCGCCGCGGCGGCCGGCAGCATCATCAGCCCGACCGCCATCAGGGTGCCGAGCGCCTGGAACCCGGCTACCAGGTTCAGCACCACCAGGAACAGAAACAGCAGGTGATACAAGGACCCGCGCCCGCCCACTGCCCGCAGGAAGCCGGGGTCGAAGCACTCGGCCACCAGCGGGCGATAGACCGCAGCCAGCATCAGCAGGGTTCCTGACGCGATGACGGCGACCAAGTACAGCGCCTGGTCGTCTATGGCGAGGATGGTGCCGAACAGGACGTGCAGCAGGTCTATGCTGGACCCGTGGAGCGACACCAACAGCACGCCGGCCGCAAGCGACGTGAGATAGAACCCGGCGAAGCTCGCATCCTCCCGCAACGCTGTGGTGCGGCTGACCAGGCCCGACAGCAGCGCCACCGCCAGGCCCGCCACCATGCCGCCCCCGCCCATGGCGGGCAGCGATAGCCCGCCTAACAGGAAGCCGACGGCGGCGCCGGGCAGGACGGCGTGGCTCATGGCGTCGCCGACCAGGCTCATCCGGCGCAGCAACAACAGCACGCCTACGGGGCCAGAACCGATGCTGAGCGCCAGGCACGCCACCAGCGCCCGGCGCATGAAGCCGAACTCAACGAAGGGTCCGACCAAGGCGTCGTAGGGCGTCACGCCACGGCCCGCCCGGGCCAGGGCGCGTCCCATGCCTCTGCCGCTTCCCGGGCGCGCAAGAGGTTCGCAGGCGTCAGCACGCTATCGGTATGCCCCCAGGCGATGGCCTCCCGCGCGATCAGCAGCGTGTCGGGGAATACGGCGCGCACCTGGTCCAGGTCGTGCAGCACGGCGATCACGGTCCGGCCTTGCCCATACCAGCGGCGCAGCAGGTCCAGCAGATCCTGCGTGGTCCGGCTGTCTATGGCATTAAACGGCTCGTCCAGCAGGATCACCGGCGCATCCTGCAGCAGCAGGCGCGCGAACAGCACGCGCTGGAACTGCCCGGCCGACAGGGCGCCCACGGGCCGGCGTTCCATCCCGGCCAGCCCGACGGACGCCAGGGCGTCCCATGCCTGCCGGGCGGTCGCCGGGTCCACGCCACGTAGGGCCCCGGTGCGTCGCCACGCTCCGAGCAGCACGGTGTCGCCGACGCTGAGCGGGAACGACCGGTCAATCTCGGCGACTTGCGGCAGGTAGCCCAGGTGGTGCGGGGCCAGCCCACCCCGGTCAATCCGGCCCGAGGCCGCGGCCAGCACGCCCGCGATGACCTTGACGAGGGTGGACTTGCCGGCGCCGTTCGGCCCCACCACCGCAGTCAGGCTGCCCGGCGCGAACTGGCCACTGACACCCCGCACCGCCGGTCTCCGGTCATAGGCGACTGTCAGCTCGGACAGTGCGATGCCTCCTGCCGCCATCGTCCCCGCCGCGGCCAGCTTCACGGGACTGCCACGGCCCAGGCCACCGCAAGCCAGAGCGGAACCAGGCCAAGCGCCGCCACCAGGACACGGACCCCAGCCGGCTGCGCGAGCAGCGACAGGCGCTGCCTGCATGGCTGGGGGGCCTCCCGTTCCGATCCGTCAAGCATGTAAGCAGCTCCCCAACACGGGCACATATGGACATGGATGATACTCTGTATCAAGAAGGCGCTGGGCATGGAATGGCAGGCAGAATGAACGTTTTCGACCAGAAAGCCTGGACAGCCGGGGCCGCCGCCAGAATAGCCCTGGCCGCCTTGGTGACGGCCGTGGCACCTGCGGCATGGGCTGCGCCGCCCCTGCTGCTGGAGCTGAACAAGCTGGAGGCGCTTTCCCAGGCCGGTTCGGCGGGCGCGGGAGGCTGCCGAGCCTATCTCGTGGCGCAGAACCCCGATCCCGAGCCGCTGGAGCAGTTGCGCCTCGATCTGGTGCTGTTCGGAATGGACGGGGTCATCGCACGCCGGATCGCCTTGGAACTGGGACCGCTGGCGGCGGGCAAGACCGTCGTGCGGCTGTTCGACCTGCAGGGGCTGCCCTGCGAGGGGATCGGCCGGATGCTGGTCAACGATGTGGTTGCCTGCCGCACCGGCGGCCCGGCGCCGGCCGACCAGGACCGCACCGGATGCCTCGACCGCCTGACGGTATCGTCGCGCGCCGCCGCGCCGCTCGTGAAGTAGCGGAGCGCCCCATGCAGCCGTCGCCGGGCTTCTCTCTGCTGGGCTTGTTCCTGCAAGCCGATCCGATCGTGAAGGGTGTGCTGCTGCTGTTGCTGGCGGCCAGCGTCGGCGTTT
>CAXTDP010000953.1:0-2246 GCA_964242295.1 uncultured Acetobacteraceae bacterium
GCTCATCGAGGTGGCACCCTCTCTGGTCGAGACGGCCCTGTCGCTGGAGCTGGAGGCGGGCGAGGTCATCGCCGACACTGTGGAGGACCGTCCCTGCGTGTTCCTCGCCGCGCTCTACCGCGCCGAGCAGGGCATCGCGGAGCGGCTGCGCAGCCTGCTTTCGGGCCGTCCGCCCTGGCCGGACATCCAGCCCGGCAAGGCCATCCCCTGGGTGGAGGCCAGGACGGGCCTGGTGCTGGCCGAGAGCCAGCGCGAGGCGGTGCGCCTGGCCGTGGCCAGCAAGGTGCTCGTGGTGACCGGCGGGCCGGGCGTGGGCAAGACCACCATCGTGCGGTCCATCCTCACCGTGCTGCGCGCCAAGGGCGTCGAGGTGGCCCTGTGTGCGCCCACCGGCCGGGCGGCCAAGCGGCTGTCCGAGAGCACGGGGCTGGAGGCGAGGACCATCCACCGGCTGCTGGAGACAGACCCCAAGACCGGCAGCTTCAAGCGCGGCGAGGAGCACCCGCTGGCGTGCGACCTGCTGGTGATCGACGAGGCCAGCATGGTGGACGTGCTGCTGATGCGCTCGCTGCTCAAGGCGCTGCCGGACCGGGCGGCGCTGCTGGTGGTCGGCGACGTGGACCAGCTCCCTTCCGTCGGGCCGGGGCAGGTGCTGGGCGACATCATCGCCTCGGGTGCCGTGCCGGTGGTGCGGCTGACCGAGGTGTTCCGCCAGGCGGCGGCGAGCCGGGTCATCGTCAACGCGCACCGCATCAACCGCGGGCAGATGCCGGAGCTGGAGGCGGTGGAGGGCTCGGACTTCTTCTTCGTGGAGGCGGCCGAGCCGGAGGAGGGCGTGCGCAGGCTGCTGGCGGTGGTGCGCGACCGCATCCCGGCGCGCTTCGGGTTGCACCCGGTGCGCGACGTGCAGGTGCTGTGCCCGATGAACCGGGGCGGGCTGGGTGCGCGGGCGCTCAACATCGAGCTGCAGGCGGCGCTCAACCCGCCGGGAGAACAGAGGGTGGAGCGGTTCGGCTGGACGTTCTGCCCGGGCGACAAGGTCATGCAGGTCGCCAACGACTACGACCGCGACGTGTTCAACGGCGACCTGGGCGTGATTACCGGCCTCGACATGGAGGAGGCCGAGCTGACGGTCGCCTTCGACGGGCGGCCGGTGAAGTATGGCTTCTCCGAGCTGGACGAGCTGGTGCTGGCGTATGCCACGACCATCCACAAGGCGCAGGGGTCGGAGTATCCGGCGGTGGTCATCCCGCTGGTGACGCAGCACTACGCCATGCTGGCGCGCAACCTGCTCTACACCGGGGTGACGCGGGGCAAGCGACTCGTCGTGCTGGTCGGGCAGCGCAGGGCCCTGGCCATCGCCGTGCGCAACCAGGGCAGGCGCAGGCGATGGTGCAGGCTGCGCAAGTGCCTGGCCGCCTGAAGCCTTGAGGCGGAGCGGGCCTGCGTCTACCCCGGACAAAGGCCTGCTCCACGCAGGTGGCCTACTCGGCGGCTTCGGCCTGGGCAGACTTGCGGCCACGCTTCTTTGCTGGCGCGACTACCTCCGCCGGCTCCTTGTCGGGGACCGCGGCGGGCTTGCGGCCGAGGCCGATCGACTTGGCCAAGGTAGAGCGCCGCTCGGCGTAGCTGGGTGCCACCATCGGGTAGTTGGGCGGCAGCCCCCAACGCTCACGATAGACGTCCGGGGTCAGGTTGTAGGACGTCATCAGATGCCGCTTGAGCATCTTGAGCTTCTTCCCGTCCTCAAGGCAGATAATGTAGTCGGGAAATACCGACTTCTTGACCGGAACCGCCGGCTCCGGCCTCTCGACGGTTTGTACAGGCGGCGCCCCCAGAGTTGTGAGCGTCGCGAACACCTGCTGGATCAAGGCAGGCAAGTCGACAGCCTGCACCGAGTTATTGGCAATGTGCGCTGACACGATCTGGGCGACATATCCGAGGTTGGATGAAAGCGTGCTGTCAGATGGCATGATTGATCCAATGTATAAAGGTGCAGCGTGCTTACTGTGCAAGAATGCCTGATCAAGCGCATTTTGCAAGCACCGAGCTTACATATCCATTAACATTATGTGCCGGGATTGGGAGAGCTCCGAAAAACTGGCTTAGATCAGCATGCCAGCGCCAATCGTCAGCCGGCCGCCGCTTCCAGGTTGCTGGCCGAGACAACCGGCAGGGTTACGCGTCGCGCCACTTCCTGTTGCGCGCACCAGATCGCGTCGGCATCCATGTCAGTCTGCCGCGCC
>CAXTDP010000954.1:0-2242 GCA_964242295.1 uncultured Acetobacteraceae bacterium
GGCGTAGCTGCACCCGCGGCGCCCGTGCATGACGGGCCGATCGCCGGGCTGGCGCTGGGCGGGGCGTTCCAGGGCTGGCTGCTGTTCGCCGACCGTCCTCGCCCGGAGTCCCGCGCCGCGGTCGCGGAACTGCGGGCCATGGGCCTGCAACGCCAAGTGCTGCTGACCGGCGACCGCGACGGGGTGGCGCAAAGCATCGGCGCCGAGCTAGGCATCGCCGACGTGGTGGCCGGCGCGCTACCGGAACAGAAGATGGCGCGCGTGCTGGCGGAGGTCGCCGCCGGCTTCCGGCCCTTGGTGGTCGGCGACGGGATCAACGATTCCCTGGCGCTGAAGGCCGGGGCGGTCGGCGTGGCGATGGGCGCCCAGGGCACCGACGTGGCGTTGGCCTCGGCCGACCTGGTGCTGATGACGAGCGACCTGCGCCGCCTCGGCACGGCGATCCGGCTGAGCCGCCGCTGCCGGCGCACCATCCATGTCAACGTCGCCGTCGGGCTGGGCTGGACGCTGCTGCTGGTGGGCCTGGCGGCGGCGGGCGTCCTCGGGGCGGAGGGCGCGATCCTCGCGGCGCTGCTGCACAACCTCAGCACCTTCGTGGGGTTGGGCAATGCCGGGCGGCTGCTGCTGTTCGACGAGACCGGGCCCGCCTCTGGTTGACACGGAACCGTCGCAAACAGGCGGCTGGCACCCTGCTATGTTCATTGGAACTTTACCAGTGAGGCCCTTCCATGCTCGTCCGCTCCCTGTTCCTTGGTGCAACCCTCGCCGTTGGCTTCCTCGTTTCCAACCCAGCGGCGGGCGAGGTGCTGACGTCGAGCTTTGCCGCCTGGCAGGCCGCGGCCGGCCCGGGGAGCATCGTGACGACCGCGAACACCGGCCTGTTCAACCCCTTGGCGCTGGTCCTGCCGACGACGAGCAGCATACCTCTTGCAGACGGCAGCGTGGTTGGGCTGTCCACCCCCGCCCAGGTAACCCAGCCGGACAACGGTTTTCCCTACCTGCTGGCGGGTGGCGGTACGCCTGACCTGTTCGTTCCAGTTGACGCGGGCGGCACCCAGGTCACGACGGAGACGCTGACGCCGGGCGGCCTGACCGCCTTCGGGTTCAGCGTCGTGCCGTTCTCCTCCAGCCTGGGCGGGCCGTTCACCATTACGGTGCGGACGTCGGATGGGCAAAGCCTGAGCACCAGCCTGCCCGGCGGCAGCTTCAACACCGGCACGACCACGCCGGCGTTCTTCGGCTACTACGGCGGATCCATGTCGTCGCTGACCCTAACCACGACCGACAGCAACGGGTTCGCATTCGGCAACTTCACCGAGGTCGTGGCCGCGGTGCCGGAACCTGCCTCGCTGCTGCTGCTGGCCGGGATGACGGGCCTGCTGGGCGTCGCGCGCCGGCGCACCTGACGCCGTGATTGGAGGAAGTTGCCTGCGCCGGCTGCCGGTTTGCGCCGCAATGGGGCTGCTCGCGCTTGCAGCCGCCGGGCGCCCCGCCAACGCGGATGCTTGCCCGTCCGCCGGAGGGGCGGGCAGCATCCCTTCATTGCCGGCGTCCCGTATGCCGCACCTGACCGGGATCGTCATTGCCTACGGCCGGCGCCAGGCCCTGTTCAGGACGCCGGACGGGCGGTCCATTGCGGTCGTCGCCGAAGGTGCAGGAATCGATGGCTTCGATGTCGTGGCCATCTCCGCTGACCGGGTGGAGCTTCGTTGCCGCTCAGAAACCTATTACGTCAGTCCCGTGCCGGACCCAAGCTACCGGGCTGCGATGACCGCACTGGCGCCGCGCTCCCCCACGCCTGCTTCCGTGCAGCAGTCCCAGTTAGACAACGACAAGTAGGCCTGCCCGCGATCCCCCGTCCATGCCGCCGGTCTTAACCGGCCCATGCCGCCCACGGGCCGCGCATACCGGACGCCGTGACCGCACGCACCGCATAGCGCGCGGCACCGGACCCTGCCGTGTCCACCCACAATGCCGCCCGCATCGGCTCCGGCGTGATGAGGGTGCCGTCCCGGGTCACTTCGTAGCTGTAGCATGCCGGGTCCGCGCTTGGCGTCCAGCGCAGCAGGGTGCCGGCGGCGTCCTGCCGCACTTCGATCCAGCGCGGCGCCGTCGGCGTCCCGGCCCGGGTGGGCGTGATCCACACCAGCGCGGTGGCGTAGGGACCTAGCGTGATCCGCTCCGTCCCCGGCGCCACGCCGCGTCGGATCGGTGCGGCCACGCCCAGTTCCGCCGCCTGGCG
>CAXTDP010000955.1:0-2238 GCA_964242295.1 uncultured Acetobacteraceae bacterium
CGAACTGCGCGGCGTCGTTGGCGTCGGCGTTGCTGCCGGGGCGCAGGCCGTCGCCAAGGGAGAAGCTGACGTCATACTTGCGCATGATGTCGCAGATCTCGCCGAAGTGCTCATACAGGAAGCTTTCGCGGTGATGCGCCAGGCACCAGCGCGCCATGATGCTGCCGCCACGGGACACGATCCCCGTGGTGCGCTTGGCGGTCAGCGGCACGTGGGCGAGGCGAACGCCGGCGTGGATGGTGAAGTAGTCCACGCCCTGCTCGGCCTGCTCAATCAGGGTGTCGCGGAACACCTCCCAGCTTAGCTTATCGGCGTCGCCGCCGACCTTCTCCAGCGCCTGGTAGAGCGGGACGGTGCCGATGGGGACGGGGGAGTTGCGGACGATCCAGCCGCGGATGTTGTGGATGTTGCGCCCGGTGCTGAGGTCCATGACGGTGTCGCCGCCCCAGCGTATCGCCCAGACGAGCTTCTCGACCTCCTCGGCCGCGCCGGAGGTGACGGCGGAGTTGCCGATGTTGGCGTTGATCTTCACCAGGAAGTTGCGGCCGATGATGACCGGTTCCAGCTCCGGGTGGTTGATGTTGGCGGGGATGATGGCGCGGCCGCGGGCGATTTCGCTGCGGACGAACTCGGGGGTCACGAAGGCGGGGATCTCGGCACCGAAGCTTTCGCCATCGGCGACGCGGGCCTCGGCTTCGGCCAGGGCCTCGGCGCGGCCGAGGTTCTCGCGGTGGGCGACGTAGATCATCTCCTCGGTGATGATGCCGGCGCGGGCGAACTCGTATTGCGTGACCATCTGGCCGTCGCGGCCGGCGCGCAGGTCCTGGGTGGCCGGGCACTCCGGCACCAGGCGGTCCTGCGGGACGAAGCCGTTGTCCTCCGGCTTTACTTCCCGTGGGGTGACGGCGTCGAAGCCGCGGCGGGCGATCCAGGGGGCGCGTATGCGGGGGAGGCCGGCGGCGAGGTCAATGGCGGCACTGTCCTCGGTGTAGGGGCCGGAGGTGTCATACAACCGCACCGGCTCCTCCTTGGCGGAGGGATCGAGGGCGATCTCCCGGAGCGGCACGTGGATGTCGGGATGGCCGGCGGGGCTGGAGTAGATCTTGCGCGACCCCATGATGGGGCCGGTGGTCACCGCGCTGGGCTTCTGCTGATAGGTCACTGCGGCACGCCTCCCATGTGGGCTGCGGCGGGGGCGGGGGTGGCGCTCTCGGTCCCGTTCCTACGCCGGCATGACCCGGATCAGGTTACTCAGGGTCACCGCGCGGCCCGGATCGGGTTTGCGGACTCTCAGCCCCCTGCGCGGGACCCCCCTCGGATGCGGTTCAAGGTCGCCCTGCCGGGCCAAGGTGTCAATGGGCATGGATGGCGTTTTGCGGCGGAGGCCACGGGCATGCCGGGGCAGCCATCCCCTGCAATCTGCGGCTTTCCGAGTTGCTGCGCTGCACCTACCCTATATGCGCCAGGGAATTGGAGTTGCGGCGCATGATATGCGCCAGGGGATTGGAGTTACAGCGCATGGCGTTGGCACGGGGGATGGGGCGGCGCGGCGTCCTTGCAGGGGTGGCGGCGTTGGCTGGGTGCCAGCGGCCGGTTACGCCGCTGGTGGACGTGACGCCACGGCTTGGCCCGAACCGGACCGGCTACATCGCCATCCAGGCACCGATCATCAACGAGGTCCGGAATGCCTTCATCACCCAGGTGAACCGGCTGCTGGCGCTGGATGCTGCCGAAATCTACCTGCTGATGATCTCGCCTGGCGGCGTCGTGACCGCGGCGCAGGACATGATCGCGTTCATGGACCGGACCCATGCCGACCGGGGCATCACCTTCACCACGCACAACGCCGGGGTGGTGGCGTCGGCGGCCTGCTACGTGTTCCTGGCGGGGCAGCGGCGCTTGTCGGTGCCGCGGGGCCAGTTCCTGTTCCACGAGGCGGCGCTGGTGTCCAACGGCGCGATCACCAGCCTGGCCCTGCAGGACGCGAACACCAAGATGCAGCAGATCGAGCATGCGTTCCTGGCCATGCTGACCTCGCGCACCAAGCTGTCAGAGGCGGAGGCGACGTCCTTCATACGGCGTACGGTGATCCTGAACGCGGACGAGGCGCGGCGGGACGGCATCACCCAGGCGACGGCGGACTTCACGCTGCCCCAGGGGGCGACGGCGTTTGGCATCCGGGCGGTGCCGGCCGGGACGGCGCCGGCGCGGCGGCCGGAGACCGTCGGCAGCGGGTAG
>CAXTDP010000956.1:0-2229 GCA_964242295.1 uncultured Acetobacteraceae bacterium
CGGACGAACCACCCCCACGCCCAATTGTCCGACTACGGCTTCGATGCCCTTTGGGCCAAGGCCAAGGCCACCCTGCGCGGCGAGGTGGAGGCGATGCCTGCGGCCGAGCTGCGTCAGGTCGCGGCCAAGTTGGAGCAGGCCGACCTCATCGCAGCAGCCCGGAAGCCAGCGCTGCGGCCGGGCCGGTCGCCGAGTCCGTTCTGACTAGCTTCTTAGGTCAGGGGTGTTACATTCTGAAACCAGCGTTTCAGATCACAACGCGCTTGATGTATGATAAACGCAGTTATCGGGCGTGAGCATCGTGTAGTGCTCTGGTGGATGCCGTGCCTAGCTGGAATGGGATTGCCGCGCTGACTGCGGACGTCTATCGGTCAGCAGGCCGGCTGGCAGCATGACCGGGGCCTCAGGGCGCCGGACCGCCATCGGCTTTGAGATTCGCGACCGACATGACAAGCAGGACTGGAAACAGCATTGGCGCGAACTGCTGATAGCCGCCGGTGAACAACAGCAGCACAAGGCCGGGCAACACAGTTGCCCGTTGCGTAACGGTTTTACGTCCAGCAGCAAGCAGGGCGACATAGGCCGCGAGCGCCGGGAAGCCGTAATCAATCGCAATCTTCACCGGGGTGTTGACGGCGTATTCGTAGGAACGGGTCATCCGCTCGCTGCCGCCGCTGCCGATGCCGAGCAGGGCCGCCGATGGCTCGGCAGTCAGCACATCGTCCAGCAGCCAGAATGGCGTCACGAAGCGCAGATGGCCGCTAGTGCCCGGCCGGGCGATCTCGTCGAAGCGGCTGCTGAACGACGCCGCGGCATCGGGCGCCAGCACCAGGGCGCTGCCGGCGAGCAGCCCAACCAGCGCGACGGTCAGAATGGAAATGAGGATGCCGCGCCGCCCCATGCTAAACGTCGAGGAAACGACGAAGGCCGCCAGCACAATCCATCCTGTCCCGGCCATGGAGAGCATCAAGCCAGCGGCAAACAGAGCCAGGATGCGGGCACGTCGCAGCACCAGCAGTTCCAGGATCAGGCCGAACGCCATCATCTGGGAAAATATGGACGGCTCCAGCAGGAAGAAACCGTTGGACTTCATCGCATTGCCAAAGCCCGCCGGGATTTGCAGGTTGTAGCCGTCCTCGAACAACAGGAATGCGGGAACGATGCCGCGGAAGCTGAACAGCCCCAATCCCACGAACTGCACGAAGAACTGTGCGATCCCGGCCATCGCCACCAGGGACAGCACCGCCGTCACCCGGCGCATGAATTCGCGTTCCGGCACGGGTGTGACGAAGGACAGGGTAGCGAAACTGGTCAGGATCAGGAACTGCAGCAGCGACGGCAGGCTGGTTGGGATTTGAAATCGGCCGGGCACGATCTGGCGGTAGGCCACTCCCAGCAGCGCCAGGGCGCACAGCAGCAGGAACAGCGGCAAGCGGATGCGGCTGAAGGTCAAGGTGCCGCGCAGTATCCCAACCGCCGCCAGTCCCAGCCCGACCGGCCCGACGATGTTGAACAGCTTGCCGCCGGCTGGCAGGCCGATGCGTTGCAGGAACATGGACGCCGCCATGACGAGGGTCACGAACACCAGCGCGTGCCGCACGTGGTCCACGGTGGGACGCCAGGCAGCCGCGTGCCCTGGCTGAACGAGGGTCGTCATCTCGCTATGCCCCGCCCACGTTCAAGGCGATGTCGCCTTGACGGCTCGGCGGCACGACAGCGACAGGCTGGACTTGTAGGGCCGCAAGCAAATCGCCATCCCGCGCGGTTGCGGGGCGGCTCCTTCCAGGCTTGGGCACAGGCGCCGGGCTTCGGACATGCAGGCGCTGGCAACCGAAGCATAGGCGCCTGTGCGGTTCGCCTGCTGCGCCCGTGCAGAGCCGACGATTGGCAGCAGGACGGCAGGCCCGACTAACGCGAGGCATGGTAGATGCGGCATATGGCTCACTCCTATTCCGTTTCCTCAACCCTATACCTGTTTGTGCCACCTCGCAGCGGCATCGCGATGGATGCGGCAGCATGAGGTTGCGTGTTTCTTCCGTCTTTGCGGCTAGGCTGATGGCGTGCTTGGGACTATGATTTGGCATGCAACTTTGGCTTATCTGCAACCTCGGTACAGGCAGCGCTTAGGCTAACGGACAAACCACTGATAATACTACATAATTCTGGCCCTTAGGCCCACCCCTTTCAGGGTGTCGGTGCTCTTCCCAACCTGGATGGATGAGCAGGGCA
>CAXTDP010000957.1:0-2228 GCA_964242295.1 uncultured Acetobacteraceae bacterium
CCGGGATGCGGGGTGCGGGTGGGGTCAAGCCCAGGATGGAAGGGGCGGGACAGCAACCCAGGAGCAGAGCACATGGAACTCAGGACGGTGAACCCGCGCAGCCTGATCGACAACCCCGACAACCCGCGCCACAAGCTGCCGTCCGACCACGCGGACGAGCAGATGCGCAAGAGCGTCGCCATCGTCGGCATCCTGCAGCCGCCCGTGGTGCGCGAGATGGCCAAGGGCCTCACGGTCCGCTACGGCAGCCGCCGCCTGCGCGCAGCACTCGACCTCAAGCTGGACCGGATGGACGTGCTGGTGCTCGGCCCCGACGAACGGGAGGACGACGACGAGATCCGCGCCATGCTGGAGAACGTCGTGCGCAAGCAGATGTCGCCGGCGGACCAATGGAGGAATATCCGAAAATTGGACTCGGACCGCTGGACGGAGGAGGCGATCTCCAACGTGCTGGTGATGCCGGTCCGCACCATACGCAAGCTGCGCCTGCTGGGCAGCATACACCCGCCCATGCTGGACCGCATGCACCTGGGTGATATGCCCTCGGAAGGCGACCTGCGCCACATCGCCTCCGCCTCGGACGAGGAGCAGGCGGTGGTTTGGAAGCGCTGCAAGCCGAAGAAGGGCGAGAAAGCCGACTGGGACGGCATCGCAGGCGCGCTCAGCCGCCGGCGCCTGAAGGCATCGGATGCCCTGTTCGACGCCGCCTTCGCCGAAGCCTACGGCGTGTCCTACGAGGAGGACCTGTTCGCGCCAGCTGGCGAGGACAGCCGCAGCACGGCGAACGTGGAGGGCTTCCTGGCGGCGCAGCAGGCGTGGGTCGAGGAGCACTTGCCGGAGAACGGCGTGGTGCTGACGTCCGAAACCTATGGCGGCGTGAAGCTGCCGGCGCAGGCTATGCGCCACTACGGCCCGCCCGATGCGCCCGGCGTCAAGGTCGGCATCTGCCTGGACGAGGACAGCGGCAAGGTGCGGCAGGTGCTGTTCACCATGCCGGCCCCGGTTTCGCGGGGTGGCGGCGAGGTCGGCACCGACGGCACGCCGGATGCCACCCCGTCGAAGCCGCGCGCCGATGTCACCCAGGGCGGCACCGCCATGATCGGCCACATGCGGACCGACGCCCTGCACGCAGCCCTACAGCGCGAGCCGATCGACGACGGGCAGCTGATCGCCCTGCTGGTGCTGGCCCTCGCCGGCCAGAACGTCGAGATCAAGACCGGCGCCGGCCAGGACCATATGACCTATGGCACGCGCGAACGCATCGCCCAGCCGATCATCGAGGGCGGCGCGGTCACCTCCGACCCGGAGGTGCTGCGGGCGGCGGCGCGGGCGATGCTGGTGCACACCCTGTCCTGCCGGGAGAACTTCAGCCACAGCGGCCCGGCCGCCCGCATCGCCGGCGCCGCCATTGGGGCCGACGCGCACCTGCCCAGCATGGCGACGCAGGAGTTCCTCTCCTGCCTGTCCAAGAAGGCGCTGGAGGCGGTCGCGGTCAGCTTGAACGTGCGCGTGCAGCCCACGGGCAAGGCCACCCGGCTCGACGTGATCTCCAAGGTAGGCGCCGGACACTGGATCTACCCAGCTGCGGCCTTTGCGCCCGCCTCTGGGGAACGCGCACGCGACGATGCCCCTGAGTATCGCCCAACCGACGACTTGATGAGCACCGAAGGCGAGGACAGGGGTGAGGACGGGGATGAAGCCGGGGACACCGGCGACGAGCCGGAGGAGGACGGGGAAGACCTAACCCTGCCGCCGGCGGCCCTGCCCCGGCCCGACCCGGAACCCCGCGCCGCGGCTTAACCCACCGCGCCCGCCTGCCGGCGTAACCCGGCGGGCGAGCGACTTGCCCTGGAGGATACGCCCATGACCTACCTTGCCCCGGGCGCCGGCACGCAGCCGGCCCCGCCCGGTGCCATCAGCCATCAAACCGCGCCACACGCGGGCGCGCACCTGGACTCCAGCCTGCTTCGCCTTGGCCTCCTGCTGCGGCGTGAGGTCCTGGTCGAGCTGGAAACCGAGCTGGTCGAGGCGTGCGAGGCCGCCGCCGGCCTGGGCGACAGCCACCGCACGTCCGATCCGGCCGACCGCAGCGGCTGGGACCGTGCGGCCTGGGGCCGCTACCTCGACGCCGCCGTGCGGCTGGAGGGCAGCTACGGGCCGCGCATGCGCCGCCTGCGCGGCGACATCGCCCGGCTGGAGCGGCTGCTGGACCTGGCCACCGCCGGGTA
>CAXTDP010000958.1:0-2227 GCA_964242295.1 uncultured Acetobacteraceae bacterium
CAGGCGGTTTCACCACCGTCGCCTGACCCCAAACAGCGCTAACTGAACCGTATTGGAGCTAGGCCAGGGGTTTCCATGCGGCACGGAGGCGTCACCCGCGCTGAACCCCCCAGAACATCGGCATTCCCGGCTGGATGCCAGCAATCTCCGCCCGGTGCGCCGTCTGCTGGAACTGCTGTCCCAGCGGCACATAGGGCACGTCTTGGAGCGCTTGCAGCTGCATCCGCTCCGCCAGGGCCTGCTGCGCCGGCAGCCCGTCGGCGCGCAGCCAGTCGTCGCGCAGCGCTTCGAGCGCCGGGCTGTTCGGCCAGCCCGGCGCCGCTTTCAGGGCGTTGCCGCGCAGGAAGGGATGGCCGGCCGGCGTCGCATGGTCCAGGCCGGACCAACTGGTTTGGAATACGCTCCAACCACCCTTCTCCACCGGCTCCATGCTGGTGCGGCGCTGCACCGCGGTGCCCCAGTCCATCGTTTGCGCGTCCAGGTTCAGGCCGAGGCGGCGGAACAGGTCCGCCGTGACCTCGGCCAGGGCGTTGGTGCTGGGGATATCGGTGGGCACCAGCAGGGCCACGCGCTCGTTCTTGTAGCCCGCGGCCTCGATTTCCCGCCGGCTGCGGTCGAGGTCGCGCGGACGGGTGATTGCCTCCATGCCGGCATTGCTTGCCAGCGGGGTGCCGGGGCAGAAGTAGCCGACGCCGTCCGCCCATAGCTCCCGGTCGGGGCCGGAGACGGCCTGCATGTGGTCGGCCTGGGTGACAGCGCCGAGGACCGCGCGCCGGATGCCCGGGTTGTCGAACGGCGGGTGGAGTTGGTTGAAGCGCATAGTGCCGATGATGCCGGTGGGGTCCTGGGTGCGGACGACTAGGCGCTTGTCGGCGCGCAAGCGCGGCAGCAGGTCGGGGTTCGCGGCCAGCCACCAGTCGGCCTCCCCCGTTTGCAGGGCGGCGCCGGATGTGACGGCGTCGGGGATGACCAGCCATTCCACCCGGTCGAACCCGGCGCGCTTCGGCCCGGCGGTGCGGGAGGGGGTGCCGTTGGGGCGGGGCACGTAGGCGTCGAACCGGGCATAGGCCACACGGGCGCCGGGCACGCGCTCGTCGGCGAGGAAGCGGTAGGGGCCGCTGCCGACCATCTCCGACACCTGCTTGAAGGCGTTGGTCGCCGCCAGCCGCTCCGGCATGATGCAGCAGGGGCTGGGGGCGGTCTTGGCGAGCGCGTCCGGCAGCAGCGGGAACGGCCGGCTGAGGCGGAAGGTGATGGTGCGGTCGTCTGGCGCCAGAAGCTCGTCCGTCGCCGCGAGCAGCGCCTGGCCGAAGGTGTCCCGCGCCCCCCAGCGGCGTATGCTGGCCACGCAGTCCCGCGCCAGCACGGGGGTGCCGTCATGGAAGCGCAGGCCCGGACGCAGCCGCAGGTCCCAGCGCAGCCCATCGGATGACGGACCCGCGGCCTCCAGCATCTGCGGCTGCGCGGCATAGTCAGCGTCCTGGCCGAACAGGGTGTCGAACACCAGGAAGGCATGGTCGCGGGTCTGGTAGCTGGTGGTCCAAACCGGGTCCAGCACCGCCAGGTCGGCCTGCGGGATGAAGCGCAGCGGCCGGGTCTCCGCCCCGCGCCCGATCCCCGGTGCCGCCAGCGCCGCCAACCCACCCGCCAGTGCCGTGCGCCTGTGCATATCCCGATCCCCTCTCCGCACGCCGATGTGCATCACGAGGCCGAGCCTGCCACAGGGCAGTGCTTCAGGCACCCCGTTCCAATCCGCCGTGGGAGTCGCTAAAGCACACGGGATGGAAGACAATGACGACGGCGCTGCCGGCCGGCCCGACAGCCTGCTGCCCTACGATGCCTGGACCGAGGAGGCGCTGCGCCACGTCGTCGTGCGCGCGCTGGCCCATGTCGGTGCGCAGGGGATGCCAGGCGAGCACCATTTCTACCTGAGTTTCCGCACCAACTGGCCCGGCGTCGCCATCCCCGCCCGCCTGCTGGCGCAGTATCCGCACGAGATGACCATCGTGCTGCAGCACCAGTTCTGGGACCTGCAGGTGGACGAGGGCGAGGGCTGGTTCAGTGTCGGCCTGTCGTTCGGCAACATTCCCACGACGCTGGTCGTCCCGTTCGCCTCCGTGACGGCGTTCGCCGACCCGCACGTGCAGTTCGGCCTGCGCTTCCGCCCGACCGGCGAGGAGGCTGCGAACGACGAGGCCGAGGCAGCCCCCACGCCGGAGCCGGAGCC
>CAXTDP010000959.1:0-2226 GCA_964242295.1 uncultured Acetobacteraceae bacterium
CGTCATGGCGACCTGGCAGCGCTGGCAGCTCTGGGCGCTGGGGCGGGCGGCGGAGGCTGCCGGGGTGCACGCGGCGGCGGTGGCCGAGGCCGAGGCAATTCGCCTTGACCCCGGCGTGACGGCGTCGTTTCCTGGGGTCGTTGCGTAAGGAGATTGGGAAGATGGCCACCAGGGTTGCAACCACCGTTGATTTGGAGGCGATCATCAAAGCCGCGAAGCACAGCCCGGGCGAGCTGGAGCGGCTGGCCAGCAACCCTGAGGAGGTGCTGGCGGACCGGGACCTGGTGGCGTCACCCGGGGCGGTCGAGTTCCTGCGCACCATGGGGAAGTCCACTTACGAGGAGGGCGAGGAGATAGACACGGCGATCAAGGACGCGCTTGGCACCAGGGCGGGCGAGAACTGATCCCGGGCGCTGGCTGCTTTGAGCGCAGCCACGTCGTTGCGAGCCGCTTGCGGCGTGGCGGTCCGGGCGCGATGGCATAGGGGCTGATGGCTGATGGCTGATGGCTGATAGCATGATCGCGTCCGCGCGCGCGTCCGGCCCGGCGCCGCTGCGCGTCCTGCTGGCGTCCATGCCGTTCTCCGCGCCGTATTACCCGAACCTGGCGCTCGGGCTGCTGAAGCCGTTGGCCGAGCAGGCCGGCGCCGCGTGTGCGGTGCGGTATTTCTCGCTCGACTACGTGGATGCGGTGCCGGACGGCTATGAGGCGCTGACGGAGCCGGGCCTGTATATGGCGCAGGCCGGGGAGTGGGTGTTCGCCGCCGCGGCCGACCCGCGGATCAACCGGGACGATGTTACTTTCTTGACCGACGTGCTGGCCCGGCACCATGCGGCGCAGTATCGGCCGTCGCTGCTGCTGGCGCTGCTGGCGGCACGGAGCGGGGCGGCGGCGTTCGTCGAGCGGTGCCTCGGTGCCGTGGACTGGGGCGCCGTGGACGTGCTGGGCCTCACGACTTCGTTCCAGCAGACCACGGCCTCGGTGGCGCTGGCCCGGCTGGTGCGGGCGCGTTACCCGGGTGTGACGATCGTGTTCGGCGGCGCCAACTGCCAGGGGGCGATGGGCGAGGCGCTGCTGGACGAATATCCCTGCATTGATGCGGTCTGCCTGGGCGAGGGCGAGCAGGCGTTTCCGGCGCTGCTGCATGCCATCCGGGCCGGGGTGGGGCTGGATGGCATCCCGGGCATCGCCGTGCGCGGCGGCACGGTGGCGCCGGCGCCGCGCACCGATGTGGAGGCCCTGCCCTACCCGGACTTCGACGACTTCTTCGCCCAGCACGCCGCCAGCCCCGGGGCGCGCAGCTACAAGGCGGCGGTGGTGTTCGAGACGGCGCGCGGTTGCTGGTGGGGCGCCAAGCACCATTGCACGTTCTGCGGGCTGAACGGCACGGGGATGGCGTTCCGCTCCAAGTCGCAGGGGCGGGCCTATGACGAGCTGGACTACCTGGTGAGCCGGCATGGCTGCTCGGACGTGGCGAACGCCGACAACATCCTGGACATGGCGTATTTCAAGGAGTTCCTGCCGCGCCTGGCGGACAGCCGGCATAACCTGCTGATCTACTACGAAACCAAGGCCAACCTGCGGCCCGAGCACTTGGGGCTGCTGGCGCGGGCCGGCGTGCGCAAGATACAGGCGGGGATCGAGACGCTGGATACCCGGCTGCTGAGGCTGATGCGGAAGGGTTCGACCGGGCTGCAGAACGTGCAGACGCTGAAGCTGGCCGCCGAGGCCGGGGTGTATGTGGAGTGGCTGGCGCTGTATGGCTTTCCCGGGGAAACGCCGGGCGACTACGCGGGGATCGCGGCGCTGCTGCCGGCCTTGCGGCACTTGCAGCCTCCGGCGGCCTTCCTGCGGGCGCGGGCGGACCGGTTCAGCCCGTATTTTGATGGGCCTGCCGGGTTCGGGGTGACGCTGGAGCCGCTGCCGGCCTACCGGCATATCTACGGTGGCGACGCGGACGCCCGGATGCGCCTGGGATATCATTTCACGATGCGGTCGGCGGAGCTTGACCGGTCGGCGCAGTATGTGGCGGACACTGCGGCGGAGTATGAGACCTGGCGCCAGCGCCAGGCGGGCAGCGCGCTGTGGATCGAGGACGGGTGCGTGCATGACCGGCGCTGGGGCTGGCCGGCGGCGGACCGCGTGCTCGACCCGGCGGAGGCGGCGCTGATGGCGCGGGCCTGGCGGATCGTGCCGTGGGCGCGGGTCGTCGATGGGGCTGGTGAG
>CAXTDP010000960.1:0-207 GCA_964242295.1 uncultured Acetobacteraceae bacterium
TGGAGTGGCCGCGCCCGGCCGCCGCAAGCTGAGCGGAATGGCGTTGCCCCATCTCGGCCTGGGCAGGGCGATGCGGGTGCAGTCCGGCCTCGCGGCGCTGCTGATGGCGGGGTTCTGCGCCGCGGCGCTGGCGGGGGTGCGCTCGCCGTCCATCAGTTGGCCGGCGAGTTCGTAGGACGAGTGGTCGGCGAGGACGTTCGGGACGAT
>CAXTDP010000960.1:217-864 GCA_964242295.1 uncultured Acetobacteraceae bacterium
TCTGCGCCGCGGCGCTGGCGGGGGTGCGCTTCGGCCCGGCTTCGCAGGTGGGCGTCCTGCTCGCCGGGGTCGTCCTGGTGGGGTTCCCGCACGGCGCCTTCGACCATCTGGTAGCCCGGCCGTTGCTGCGGCCGCGCCTGGGCCGGGGCTGGTGGGTACCGTTCGGCCTGGGCTACCTCGGCCTGGCAGGGCTGGTGTGGCTGGCATGGATGGCGTCGCCGGCGCTGACGCTAGCCGGGTTCCTGGCCGCCTCGGTGCTGCACTTCGGCCTGGGCGACGTGGAGGACGGGCTGGCGCCGCGCCGGATGCCGGCCGCCCTGTCCGTGCTGACCTATGGCGCGCTGCCGGTGCTGCTGCCGGCGGCGCTGCACCCGGCGGAGGCGGCGCCCGTATTGGCTGCCCTGGCGGAAACACCGGCTGCCGCCATGCAGGATGCCTTGGGCGCGGCGGCCTGGCTGCTGCCTGCCTGGTGCGCCGCCTTCGCCCTGGTCGTGCTCGCCGCGGTGCGGGAAGGCCGCGGCGTCGTGGAGCGGCTGGCGATGGCGGCCGGCTTCGTGCTGCTGCCACCGCTGCTGGCATTCGGGGTTTACTTCGGCGCCGGGCACGCGGTCCGCCATGTCCTCCGGCTGGGCGCATGGCATGGCGGG
>CAXTDP010000960.1:874-2226 GCA_964242295.1 uncultured Acetobacteraceae bacterium
CGCTGACGGGCAAGATCACCGCGCCTTCCAGTTGGTTGTCGAGCGTGCCCAGTTCAAAAGTGCTCCCGCCCAGCCGCCCGACTTGCGCGGCGAGCGATTCCGACGTCAGCGGTCGCTGTTCGGCCACGGACAGCGGCACGGTGGCTGGCATCAACCATGCTGCCGGCTGCCGCCGTATGCGCCGCGGGCATCGGCGGGCTGGCGCTGCTGGGCCGGGACACGGCGTCGGACGTGCTGGCGCCGATGTTCCGCATCATCGCCGCGCTGACCCTGCCGCATATGGTCGTGACGGCGTGGCTGGATGCGGAGCCAGCTCACCGGCCGGACGATGAGATTGCCAAGGCTGGATGACGCGTGGCGCCATCCAGCCTACTGCTTTGCAACTCGGAATTGCCTACGGCCGCCTCTGCCAAGTCTGGGTGAACGCGCCGTGCGCTATTCCGCCACATCAGAGTTGTCAGGCCACACCTGTTCGTCGGAACTCTGGTTGAACAGGTCTGCGGATGAGGGTAGCCGTAACATCGCTCCCGACTTTTGATGGGACTTGAGCGCCCGAGTTCCAATCCCATCCAGCGTGCGTGGCGGCGTGCCGCGCCTGAAAGCGCCCTATGCCGGATGATGGAAGAGCCGCTTGGTTAAACGTTCAGTTCCCGGCAGGCCACCTCCTCAGCTTCATCTGATCAGACAAGCCTTGGCTGCCAGCGCCTCCGGCGCCTGCGGGTCCGTGTGTCGGAGCACTGGTCGGCAGACGGCTATGCAGTGTTCGGCAAACATTCCCCTCTGGACCAGGCGCGCAGGGCTGCTGCGAATTGGCGGGAGGCGGCTGTCCTTGGGCCGCTGCGGGTCCGACGAACGTTGTCAGTAGGAGTAGTGGGCAGCATAACGGCAGGCGGAATATCTTTGCATTCATCACTTGGCGCCTTCTGGATTTTGCGTACTTTCTTCTTCTTCGTATTTGGAAGGGGTTAAAAGTCGGGACGCGGCACGGTAGGCGAACACAATTGGGCGCTCGTAGGTTTTGCTCATTTCAACGCTTGACCCGCTCGACCTGCTGAACAGGCCGCCCGCCCCCTTCCTCGCCTGATCGTTCTCCGCCAGCGGCACCTGGCCTGTATCAATCTTCGCGGGCGATCCTTCGCGATTGGGCGGCGGTATTTGCTGGGCTGGCGACCCTGGAGTGCCACCCTCCAGACCCGTGCTTGCCGTCAACTCTCGCACGTCGTTGCTTGAGCGCCGTTGCACGATCGTTCTGGCTAGGAACACCCGGGATATGAGGCGCAATTCGATTGGGTAGGTATAGGAACCCCGATCCGACCCATGATCGAGCGCCTTGTCGATGCCGGCTGCGGAAA
>CAXTDP010000961.1:0-2221 GCA_964242295.1 uncultured Acetobacteraceae bacterium
CTGGGTCCCGCAAGCTGGGCACCGCTGCTGGCCCGCAGCGGCGAGCGCGCAGACGAGGTGCAGCCGGGATTGGCGGCGCAGTTGACGGCGGCGCTCGACCGCATCGTCGGCGCCTGGCCTGGCGGCCTGCCGCGCGGACACATCCATGCCGACCTGTTCCCGGACAACGTGTTCTTCCTGGACGGCCGCCTGTCGGGGATCATCGACTTCTACTTCGCCGCAACGGACCTGCTGGCCTACGACCTTGCGGTGTGCCTGAACGCGTGGTGCTTCGAGCCGGACTTCATGTTCAACGTCACCCGCGCACGCGCCTTGCTGGCGGCCTATGACGCGGTTCGGCCGTTGTCGGACGCGGAGCGTGCGGCGCTGCCGGTGCTGTGCCAGGGAGCAGCGGTCCGCTTCCTGCTGACCCGGCTGTATGACTGGCTGCATACCCCGCCGGGCGCGCTGGTGACGCGCAAGGACCCGGTGGAGTATCTACGCCGCCTGCGCTTCCATCTTTCCATCCGGGACTACCATGCCTACGGACTCTGAGCTTGTTGAGATCTGGACCGACGGCGGCTGCAAGCCCAATCCCGGGCCAGGCGGCTGGGCGGCCATCCTGCGCTTTGGCCAGCACGAGCGGGAATTGACGGGGGCGGAGGCCGTCACCACCAACAACCGCATGGAGCTGACCGCAGCCGCGGCGGCGCTGGAGGCGCTGACCCGGCCCTGCCGCGTGGTGCTGCATACCGACAGCGAATACCTACGCAACGGGGTGACGCGCTGGCAAACCGGGTGGGTGCGGCGGAACTGGCGCAACGCGGCGGGAGACCCGGTGGCGAACATGGACCTGTGGCGCCGGGTGCTGGACGCGGCGAAGATGCACACCATTGATTGGCGTTGGGTGCGCGGGCACTCGGGCGACGCGATGAACGAGCGGGCGGACGTGCTGGCGACGGCGGCGAGGGTAGGGTTGGGGGCGCCGGTTTAGCGGATTGCCGGTCCGGCGTTCCCCATTCGGCAATGCCGCTTCCGTCCTGGCATGCGCTCCTATGTCGGCCGTGCGCGGGCCCACACTCAGTTCGACGCCGGATATCCCCGCGCCAGCCTCTGCTGCCGCAGCCAAGCCGCTGCAAGGCGCCATGGCCCAACAGGACGGTGCCCCCGGGCGCGCATCGCAGCTCCCAGTGCAAACAACGCCCGCTGGCTGGAAAACACCGCCGCAAACGCTGCGCGCAGGCCCAGCTGCGGGTCCCAGGCATGGATTGCCTCCGCCCCGGCGCCGTTCACCTCGATGATGGTGAACCGCCCGGCCTGCAGCGCCGCCAGCGACACGGCACGCACGTCCAGCCGCCCAGCCTGCAGGCCCATCCCGGCGGCAATCGCAGCCACGCAGTCCCGCAACACGGGCGTTGCCAGGTGCATCGCGTCCTCGTAGCGCGCCCCGACGCGCAGGCTGGCAACGGTCGTCAGCGGCACGGCCTCGCCGGCCCAGGGGATGCGGGCGGGATCGCGGCCTGCCAGGACGGACAAGCGCAGGCGCGGGTCGGCGGCGACCAGCTCCGCCACCGTCCGCCGTCCGTCGCCGTGCACGGCGGGCCCGTGGCGCAATGTGATCCCGCTCAGCGTGCGTCGGTCGTCGGTGCTACCGGGCCAGCGGCGGATGGTCAGCCCGGCCTCCACCGGGCCGGGGTGCCAGGGTTGCAGCAAGAAGGTGCCATCTCTTGGAAACGACGCCTGGTAGGCGCGCAACCCCGCGGCGTCCTCGATCCGCCGCACGCCATAGCCGCACCAGCCACGGTCGGGCTTGGCCACCAGCGGATAGCGCAGCCGGGCCGCCTGCCGCACGGCCTCCGCATCCCGGCCCGGCGGCACCGCCGCGGTCGGGGCGACGAAGGAGCGCAACTCCACCGGGATCAGCGCCAGGCATTCCAGCTTGCCCTCGCCGGCTAGACCGCCGGTCGGGATGCTGGGATTGGCGGCGCTCGGCAGCGTCAGGCTGCGGTGGCGCAGGGCTAGCAGCATCCAGTGCAGGACCAGCGGCACGCAAAGCAGCCACTTCGGCAGCCGCTCGATGGGGGACAGCGGCGGTGCGTCGGGGAGCAGGGCCAGCCCGGACGGGCGGGGCAGGCGGAACTGGAACATGGCCCGGCCAACGTGCCGCGCCCGGCCGCAGTTGCCTGATGCAGTAAATGGCCGGCGCCGCCCTACCCCGCCACGCTGCCGAACACCGCCCGCA
>CAXTDP010000962.1:0-2219 GCA_964242295.1 uncultured Acetobacteraceae bacterium
CTCTACCTCGTTTGGCGCACGGCGCGCCTGGGGGTGTGGTCTTGGACGAGTTTGCGGCGTGCTGGGACGAGTTGGACGACCCACGGACCGGCAATGCTGGCCTGCATGACTTCCACGAACTTCTGGTCATCGCGTTGTGCTCGGTGCTGTGCGGCGGGCAGGGTGCGGTGGACATGGCGCTGTTCGCGAGGTCCAAGGAGGCGTTCCTGCGCAGCTTTCTGACGTTGGCCAACGGCGTGCCGAGCCACGACACGTTCAGTCGCCTGTTCCGCCAGCTTGACCCGGAGCAGTTCCGCGCCGCGTTTCAGCGCTTCATGGCGAAGTTCTCCGCGCAGTGCCGCGGCACGTCACCCGCCGCAGGTGTCGTGGCCATCGACGGCAAGGTCCTGCGCCGCTCGTTCGACCGCGCCAGCGGCAAGTCGGCGCTGCACATGGTCAGCGCCTGGGGATGCGAGCAGCGGCTGGTGCTGGCCCAAGTCGCCACCGACGCCAAGTCGAACGAGATCACCGCGGTGCCGGCCCTGCTGCGCCTGCTGTCGCTCCAAGGCACGATCGTGACCGCCGACGCGCTGCACTGCCAGCGCGCCACCGCCCGGCAGATCATGGACCAGGGCGGCGACTACGCCCTGGCGCTGAAGGGCAACCAGGGCTCGCTGCACGACGATGTCGTCCGCTTCCTCGACGATCCCGCCGCCAGAGCCGCCACGTCCAAGCCGAATGTCGATGCCGGCCACAGCCGGATTGAGACGCGCACGGCCAGCGTCTCGACCGACGTCGGCTGGCTGCAAGAGCAGCACAACTGGCCGGGGCTGGTAGCCATCGGCAAGGTGCGCCGCATCCGCGAGACCGCCGCCGGGACAACGACTGAGACCGCCTACTACCTGCTCAGCGCCGCACTCCTCCCCGACCGCCTGAACGAGGTCGCCCGGTCGCATTGGGGCATCGAAAATCAACTGCACTGGCGGTTGGATGTCGTCATGAACGAAGATGGGGACCGCACCCGCCTGGGACACGGACCCGAGAACCTAGCCGTCCTGCGCCACATGGCCCTGAACGTCATGCAGGCCGAACCCAGCAAAGGGTCGCTGCGCGGCAAACTCAAACCTGCCGGCTGGGACGATGCCTACCTCCTCAAACTCCTCAAACTGTTTTGAAGTGCGATTGCCCTGGGCCCTGGCGCCTTCTGGCTGCCGTGACGACGGCCGACCGCGATGCGCACGTCGCGGGGAAACACGTTCCGGGGTCGCTTTCGGCTTGCCCACATGCTGCAGCTTCGGCTATTGGTCTGACGACCCGGCCAATTGGGATGCGGGGTGGACCTGTCTCAAGCGGTGCACCTGCGTGGCGATGTCCGCGTGCGCAACGAATTTCAGCGAAGGCGGCCTATCCCTTCCGTTTGCGTGACGATCATTTCCGCCGTGTCGACGCCGTCCGTCATGGCAGCCGTAGCCCGACCATCAGTCGCCCGAAAGGACACACCATGCAGAACCGACGCACACTCCTCCAGGCCACTGCCGGCATGGGCCTGCTGGCCACGATGCCCGGTCGCGGATATGCGCAGGAGAAGCTGGAATCGTCGGTGTCCGTGCGCACCAGCGGCGGTGCCTTCGGCGAGGCGCTGAAGCGGAATTTCTTTGATCCGTTCACCAAGGCCACGGGTGTGCGCGTGGTGCCGATCGCGGCATCGTATGGCGAGATGATGGCCAAGACCGCGGCCATGCATGCGTCCGGCAACGTGGAGTGGGACATCATCTCCCCTCAATTCACGGAACTGGCGCAGATCTCCACCTATCTCGCCGACCTCGGCGATTGCAGCACCATGCCGAACATCGCGCAGGATGCGATGGCCGGGTCGTGCGGCCGATGGGGCGTGCTGTACGTCATCGGCGGCCAGATGCTGTGTTGGAACCCGGCCCTCTACAAGGATCAGCAGCCGAAAAGCTGGGCGGACTTCTGGGACGTGGAGCGGTTTCCCGGGCGCCGCGCGGTCGCCAACACCGGCAGCCCCTGGGCCACCTTGATGCTGTCCCTGATGGCGGACGGGGTTGAACCGGCCAAGCTGTTCCCGCTCGACCTCGACCGGGCGTTCGCCAAGCTCGATCAGATCAAGCCTCATGTCGAAGTCTGGTGGCACACCGGCGACCAGAGTAAGACGATGTGGCGTAACAGCGACATCGCCATGTCGATGATGTGGAGCGGCGTGGCCTACGAGGCGAAGC
>CAXTDP010000963.1:0-2219 GCA_964242295.1 uncultured Acetobacteraceae bacterium
TCCCGTGCTCATGCCTTCAGTTTGGGAAGAGCGCAGCCACCCTGAAAGGGGTGCGTCTCAAGGCCCGAATGGCGGTCGCCCGATCCTCGCCGGGCAGGACGAAGCCGAGCAGTCGAACCAGGCGCTCAACATCGGACGATGCTGGCGACGATGCGGCCGGAGATGACCGGACCGCCATCGGCGCCGACGCCACGCTTTTCGCCAGTGCGGCCAGCGCCTCCAAGCCATCCGCGAAACTCGCCGCCGGCATCTCCGCAAAGCCGGGCTGGGCTTGAGGCCTTGGCGGCATGTCGCGGCGGGGAAGCTGCGTGAGCGCGTGCCTTGCCCCCGCCAGCAAGCGCTCCCGCAACGCCGACCAAATCTCCCCCTCGGGTTCCCGCGTGCTTCCTGCCGCGAAAAGGCGCAGCACCATTGGCGCTGGCGCGTCCCGGACCCGCACGCGCAGCCGCTGGACCCCGGCCTCTCCGGCCAATCGGTTGGTCACGGCCGTCATCGCGGCCTCCGGGACAACTCCCGTGGGCAGGCTGGCTACGTCCAGATCGAGCACCGCATCGAAGTTGCAGCTGGGTCGATTGGGTTCGGCCCGGGTTCGCCAGCGTCGAAGGAGCCCGAACACGTTAAGGGCTCCCGGCCAGGCTGCACCAGCGCCTGTCCCTCCCGATGACGACGAGATCGTAGAGCGTGATCGAGAGCGCTTCAGCACGCTCCTGAATCGTCTTGAACAGGGCGCAGTCGGCTTCCGTAATTTTGGGAGAGCCTGCGCTTCCCCGCACCAGGATGACCGCCGTGGCATGGCGTCCCAGCGCCTCCCTCAGTACTTGCCCGGCGATTGACGGCGCATCCGCCGCGTCGCATGCACGCTCCGCAAGAACCTGATTTCGGGTTCCAAGGAACACCACCGACCAGCCCTGCCTCCAGGGTCGGGCGCCATCGGCAAGGTAGCGGGCCAGAGCAAGGTGATCGCCCAGCATCACCGGGTCTCGATGCTCGGCCTTGGTCAACTGCTCCGCGGCATCGGCAATCATCTTGAACGCCTCGGCGGCCCGCGGCGGAACACCGGCTTCGTCGAGCGGCTTGGCTCCCGCCATAAGGGCTTTGGCCAACCCGCCGAACCGCATGATCAGCCCTTTGGCCAACGGCTTGGTATCACGACGCGGTATCCCGAGAAAAAGCAGCATCTCGAGAATCTCGTAGTCGGCCAGCGCAGCCGGGTCCTGGAGCAGGCGTCCTCGCATGCGCCCTCGATGCCCATGGGGACCTGTTCCCTGGATTATGTCTGTTTGCCGTCCCTGCATCAAGCTACGCGAATCTAAGCAAGTTACGGCAGCGGTGCCAGCAAAAACCGGGCGTGAAACCGGTCCTATATTATAAGCGTATTCAGATTATTCCAAATACTAAAGCACGCGACGCGCAATTGATGTGCCATTTAACTTCATAGATAAAATTTTTACATGGCATTGCCAGGCCGAACTTTTCATCGCATCAATTTAGCACTTACGTGCATCCCTTCTATGGGCCGGTGCGCATCGGCTAGGACACGCAAACCTCCAATGACAGCGATCGTTGCAGATACAAGCCGTCAATGCCACCAGAGCGGCCGTGGTGCAGGAATGAGGCAACTGAGCGTACTGACCTCAACTCCGTCTAGGATCAGACGATGCGGACGCCGCTTGGGCATCCCAGATCCAGCATACGGTCGAGCGCAGGAACAGCAATCCTTACCTCGCACCCCTCTGTCCTGCCTGCCAGACGAGACGGGATACGACCTCGGCGCCAGCCATCCGCAGGTCCATGCGTGGCTGGGCCGGATCGCGGGGCTGCCGGGTTGGCAGGCCCCCTACGACCTCTTGCCTGGCCAGCGCCTGCCCCGTTTCAAATGAAACCTTGCCTTTGACCCGGCCCTGAGGCGCCACAAGGGATCAGCTTTTCTTGGCGTTCCAGAAGATCGGGAATGGGCTGTCCAGCACACCTGTCACGTTGTCCCGCATCGCAGCGGGCTGGAAGAACTGGCCGAGCGGGACGTAGGGCACCTCGTCCCACACCGCCACCTGGATCGCGTCCGTCGCCCGCTTGCGCGCCGCGTCGTCCGGAGCCTCGAACCAGTCGGTCCGCAGGGCCTCGATGCGTGGGCTGGTCGGCCAGCCGAACCAGCCATTGGCGCCATTGCCCAGGATGGGGTAGTGCCCGCCGGGGTCGGCGGTGTTCAGCCCCTCCCAGCC
>CAXTDP010000964.1:0-2209 GCA_964242295.1 uncultured Acetobacteraceae bacterium
CGGTGGACCGGTTCGTGACCGTGACCCTGCCGCTGATGGCGCCGGGCATCCTGGCGGGCGCGGTGCTCGCGTTTGCCGCCGGCTTGGGCGAGTTCGGCGCCGTCATCACCTTCGCCAGCAGCATCCCTGGGCAGACCCGGACCCTGCCGCTGGCGATCTACGCTGCGACGCAGGTGCCAGGCGGCGAGGCGGCGGCAGCCAAGCTGTCCCTGGTCTCGTTCACTCTGGCCATCGCCGGGCTGCTGCTGTCCGAGGTAATTGCACGCCGGATGCGTCGGCTGCTGGGCATGTAGCACTGCACGCTACGGCCCGGCACGGCTGCCCGGCCGGCCCGTCAATCAACGCCTGCGCCGGCGCGTCCTGCCCGGTCTGCAAACGCCGGGTCTGCGGCTGCCGCGCCTTGGTGAACCAGGGATGGCCGCGCTGCACAGGTTCCGCGCGGGGTCGAGGATGCGTTCAGGGGCGTCGCAGCCGCCAATGCGTGCTGGGCGTGCAGGTCATGTCACGCTTCGACGATGCGGGACTGAGGCTGGGGCCGCGGCACGCCGCGGGCAAGTTCGGACGCCTGGCTGACGCGCGATGCGGGCTGGCCGTGTCCAGCGCGCTCGCCGACCACCCGGCCGCGGTCCAGCATCACGGCGCGGTCGGCCAGCGCCATCGCCTCTTCCTCGTCGTGCGTCACGAACAGCGTGGTGGTGCCGAGCGCGTCGTGGATGCGGCGCAGCTCCAGCCGCAGCTCTTCCCGCACCTGGTGGTCAAGGGCGCCGAACGGCTCGTCCAGCAGCAGGATGCGCGGCTCCACCGCCAAGGTCCGGGCCAGCGCCACCCGTTGCCGCTGCCCGCCGGAGAGTTGCGACGGCAGGCGGTCGCCCAGCCCTTGCAGTTGGACGAGCGCCAGCATCCGTTCCACGGTGGCCGCGATCTCGTGCCGGGGCGGGCGGGGTCGGCGGACCTGCAGGCCGAAGGCGATGTTGCGCGCCACCGTCATGTGCTCGAACAACGCATAGCCCTGGAACACGAAGCCCAAGCCGCGCCGGCCCGGCGGCAGGTCGTCGGCGGGACGCCCGGCCAAATACAGCGTGCCGGAATCCGCCCCGTCCAGCCCGGCGATCACGCGCAGCAGCGTCGTCTTGCCGGACCCCGACGGGCCGAGCAGCGCGACGAAGCTCCCTTCTGCGACATGCAGGCTCAACCCGTCCAGGATGCGGGTCGCTCCGACCTGCTTGGTCAGGCCAACCAGGCGGATCATGCCGCAACCGCCAACAACTGCGCGCGGCTGCCGCGGGTGCGCAGGGCGTCCTGCCGCCAATCCAGCAGGGCCCGCAGGCCAATGGTCAGCAGCGCGATGCCGGCCAGCAGGGTCGCCACCCCGAACGCGGCGGCGATGTCATACTCTTGGTAGAGCACCTCGATGTGCAGCGGGACGGTGTTGGTCAAGCCGCGTATGCGGCCGGACACGACGGACACGGCGCCGAACTCTCCCATGGACCGGGCACTGCATAGCAGCACGCCGAACAGCAGGCCCCAGCGTATCTTGGGCAGGGTGACGCGCAGGAACGTCTGCATGCCCGTGGCGCCCAGCACCAGGGCCGCTTCCTCCTCCACGATGCCCTGCGACTCCATAAGGGGGATGAGTTGCCCGGCCACGAAGGGCAGCGTCACGAACAGGGTCGCCAGCACGATGCCCGGCAGCGCGAAGATGATCCGCAGGCCGGTGTCCGACAAGGCCGGGCCGAACCAGCCCTGGGCGCCGAACATCAGCACGTAGACCAGCCCGGATATGACCGGGGACACCGAAAACGGCAGGCCGATCAGCACCTGCAGCAGACGGCGGCCCCGGAAGCGGAAGCGGGTGACGCACCAGGCCGCCGCCACGCCGAACACGGTGTTGGCCGGCACGACGATGGCCGCCACCACCAGGGTCAGCCGCACTGCCGCGGCGGCGTCCGGGTCGGTGACGGCCGCGATGAACGTCCCCATCCCGCCGGAAAACGCCTCGGTGAACAGCACGGCCAGCGGCAGGAGCAGCAGCAGGACCGCCACCAGCACGGCCCCGCCGATCAGCAGCGCCCGCCACGCCGGCCCTTCGCCAAGCCCCAACCTACCCTGCATGCCGGGCGGCCCCCCGGCCTTGCAGGCGGTTGATCGCCGCGAGCAGCACGAACGACAGCAGCAGCATGGCGGAGCCCAGCAGCGCCGCGCCGGCATA
>CAXTDP010000965.1:0-2205 GCA_964242295.1 uncultured Acetobacteraceae bacterium
CCGGGTCCAACCAGCCGGGGCCGGAGTCGCCGCCGAACGCCGGGGTGGCGCCGCCGCCGCCCAGCAGCGTCCCCAGCCCGGGTCCCCAGGGCCAGGTCGTGCAAACCCCGCAGGGGCCGGCCGTGGATGCCGGCGGCACCAGAAGCTACCGCCAGCTCACGACGCCGCAGGGACCCGGCGCCATCATGGTGCCGAACGGCAACGGCACTAGCACAATCATCAATCCTAACGGTACCGTGCAAACGGTGCCGACGCCCCGCTGATGCGCGTCCTGTACTTCGCCTGGATGCGCGAACGGATGGGCCGGTCGGAGGAGGACCTGTCCCCGCCCCCTGGCGTCGCCACCGTGGGCGCGCTGGTGGAGTGGCTGCGGGTACGAGATGCCGCGGGGACGGCTGCTTTTGCACAGGCAGCCGTCGTGCGCGCCGCCGTCAACCAGGAGTTCGCGCAGCCGGACACGCCGGTGCGGGACGGCGACGAGGTTGCGTTCTTTCCCCCGGTGACGGGCGGCTGATGGCCACCGTCCGGGTCCAGGCCGCGCCCTTCGACGCCGGGGTGGAGATGGCGGCGCTGCTGACCGGGCGTACGGACGTGGGCGGAGTCGGCTGCTTCGTCGGCGTCGTGCGCGGCGGGGGCATACGCGCCATGACGCTGGAGCACTACCCCGGCATGACCGAGCGCGCCCTGCAGGCCATCGCGGCCGAGGCGGAAGCGCGGTGGGAACTGCTGGGCTGCACCGTCATACACCGGCACGGGCGGCTGCTGCCGGGCGACCCTATCGTGCTGGTGCTGTCCGCCAGCCGGCACAGGCAGGCGGCGCTGGATGCAACCGCGTTCCTGATAGACTGGCTCAAGACGCGGGCGCCGTTCTGGAAGCAGGAGGAGCGGGCAGACGGCACCGCCGCCTGGGTGGAGGCGCGGCAGGCCGACGACGCCGCGGCGGCGCGTTGGCAGGAGGGCACCGCTGCCTGACGATTCTGTTGTGCCGGGACAACAATCCGGATGACAACGGCATGACGACACGTTTCCTGCCTTTGGCCCTGCTGCTGCTCGCCACCGCCGGGTGCCAGGCCTTTGACCGTGCTGCCGGCACCGACGCCAGCGGCGTTTATCCGGCGCAGCGGAACGGCACAGCGGTCAGCCCGCCCGGCACTGCCGCCACCTGCGCGCTTGACCGCGCCGCCGGCACCGACGCCAGCGGCGCCTACCCGGCACAGCAGGACGGCACGCCGGGCAACCCGCCCGGCACGGCGATCAGCCGCATCTTTGACCGTGCCACCGGCAACAACACCAGCGGCGCGTATCCCGCCAACACCCGCTCCTACTGAGCCGTCCGCAATCCCGCCGCAAAGGGCTGCCATCATGTTGGGATGGCAGCCCTTTTTGCCGTCTTGAGCGGTGCCGTCCTGCTTGTTTGGCCGGCGCTGCTCAACGGCTATCCCGTCCTGTTCAGCGACACTGGCGGCCTGCTCGACATGGGGCTGGCCGGGGACATGGGCTGGGATAAGCCCTGGGTGTATGGGCCGTTCCTGGCGATGACCAGCTTGGGCCTGTCGCTTTGGGGGTCTGTGGCGGCGCAGGGGCTGTTGCTTTCGCATCTGCTGTGGCTGGCGCAGGCGGTCGTGGCGCCGCCGCGGCCAGGACGGCACGTGGCGCTGTGCGCCGTGCTGGCGGTGGTTACGGCGGCCCCGTGGTTCGCGTCGCTGCTGCTGCCGGACAGCTTCACGCCGCTGGTCGTGCTGTGCTTGTTCGTGCTGGCGTTTGGGCCGGGCCGGGTGGGCCGGGGCGCGCTGGCCTGGGCCGGGGTGGTCGGAACCGTCGCCATCGCCTCGCACCTGTCGCACCTTATCGTTGCGGCGGCGGTGGTCGCCGTGGCCGGGCTGCTGCGTTGGCGGCTGCCGTGGCGGCCGGCGCTGCCGCTGGCTGCGGCGCTGGTGTTTCTGCTGGGCAGCAACCTCGCCGGCAACGGCGTCCTGGCTGTGTCTCCTTATGGATCGGTGTTCGCGCTGGCACGCTTGATTGGGGATGGGCCGGGGCGGGCCTACGTGGACGCGGCGTGCCCGGCCGCGGGATGGCGCATCTGCGCCTGGAGCGGCCGGCTGCCGTCTGACAGCGATGAGTTCCTGTGGCAGCCAAACGGCCCCGTATGGGCCGACGGCTTCGGACCTATCCGCTACGCCCCTGAAGCGGCGAAGCTGGTCCCAG
>CAXTDP010000966.1:0-2203 GCA_964242295.1 uncultured Acetobacteraceae bacterium
GCCGCGACCCGGTCCAGCCGCACGCCCAGGCCGGAGTGGCTGACCTGCATCCCAGTCTCGCCATAGTAGCCATTATCCAGCACGACGACCGACAGGTTGCCGGGCTTGGCGACGGCGATGGTCATCAGGGCGCCTGCCCCCATCAACTGCTCGCCGTCGCCGGTCACCACCACCACCGGCCGCTCCGGCTGCGCCAATGCCAGCCCCAGCCCGGTCATCGCCGCGCCGCCCATAGCGCCCCATAGGTAGAAATTGCCGTCGCGGTCGCCAGCGTCGAACACGTCATAGGCCGGCGATCCCAGCCCGGTGACGACCAGCCAATCCGTGCCGCCCGCCAGCAAGGTCCTGACTGCCGCCCGGCGGTCCAGCGTTCCGAACGAGGTTGCCACTACTTGCTCTCCAGCCATTGCTTGCGGCCCAGCATGCGCTGCGACACCAGCACGGCCACCTGCTGATCCGCCTCATAGGCCAGCGCCGCCGCGGCGGACACGACCTCCGCCGCATCGTCGGGACGCTCCAGGCGCAGGACGGTCACGCCCATCGCCTGCAGCACCGCCGGGGCGGCCTGGCCCATCGGGACCTGCCACGGGTTGAACTCCGCCCACTCGCCGCGCATCGTCACCAGGGTCAGGAAGGGAAACCGGCACGCCGTCATCAGCGACAGCATGTTGACGCAATTGCCGACGCCGCTCGACTGCATCAGCAGCACCGCCCGCGCCCCGCCGAGCCAAGCGCCGGCCGCGAGAGCGACGCCTTCCTCCTCCGTCGTCAGCACGACGGTCCGCACCGCGGTATCCCCGTGCATGAGCTGGATCAGCCGCGAGTGCCCGGCGTCCGGCACATAGGCCGCCTGGGTCACGCCAGCCCGCCGCAGGGTGTTGAAAACGTCCAGCGGCCAGTCGGGCGCGAGCTTGGCCTCAACGCCTTGCGGGATAACGTCCATCCAGTTCCTCCCCCTGTCTCCCCTGGGCGGGGAGTGGCTGCACCGGTCCATGCTGCCAGGCTCGCACCTCGCCTGCATACCGGCAACCGGCATGGCCGGGCCTTCGGGACGGCATGCCTCACGCGCCCTTGGTCACCGCGGCGTAATCGGTGCGCCCCGCCAAGCCCGCCAGGTGGAAGCCGGTGACGCCCGGCCGGGTCACGGCCACCTCGACCTGCTGCAGCAGGATCACGAAGGGGTCGGACTGCTGCGCGTCGCGTTGCAGGCGGCGGTATTCATCCAGGCGCTTTGCGGTGTCGCCCTCCCGCGCATTGGCCGCCGCCGCAGCGCTGAGCGCCGCATCCCGCCAGTTGTTCCGCCACGCAACGGTCCGCAGCTTGGCGTCGTCCGCGTTGTCCGGGTTGACGCAGAACGCCTGAGCGTTCGAGTTCGGGTCGAAGTAGTCCGATCCCCAATACAACAGCGCCGCCTGATGCTGCCGCGCCCGGGTCTTGGTGATGATCTGCCGTTGGTCCCCGGCCAGCAGAGTCACCCGTATGCCCACCGCCCCCAGGTTCGCCTGCAGCGCCTGCGCGATCTCGGCATAGGGCGGGATGGCGGGATGATCTAGCGCAAGGTCGAACCCGTCCGGCAGCCCGGCCTCGGCAAGCAGGGCCTTGCCCCGCGCCACGTCCTGCTGGAACGGCAGGTCGGTCAGGGCGCCGGGCATCCCTGCAGGCAGGAACGCCTGGTGGACGCGCCAGGTCTGCGGCACCAGGTTGCGCTGGATGCCGGCGTAGTCCACCGCCCACTTGATGGCCTGGTGCACGGCGGGATGCGCCAGCGCCGGGTGGCTCTGGTTCAGCGCCAGGTAGATCATGATGGCACGGTCCGCCCTGACGAACGGCAGGCCGGACGTTTCGCCCAACGCCTGCAACTGGTCGGAGGACAGGTTGCGCACGATGTCGGCGTCGCCCTGCTGCAGCATAAGCAGTTGCGCCGTGGGATCGGCGACGTGCCGGGTCACCACCCGGTTGACGGCGCCGGCCACCGGCGGCGTGCGGTCTAGCACGACCGACTCGTTGGCGCGCCAGCCCTTCAGCACCCAGGGGCCGGAGCCGGCGCTGTTCTGTCGCAACCAGGCGTTGCCCATGTCGCCGTCGGCGGCATGGGACAGCACGGCCTCGCGGTCCACGATGCTCGCCACGTTGGCGGTCAGGCAGTACTGCACGAAGCTCGGCGCCTGGCGCTCCGCGGTGCGGAGCAGCAGCGTGCGGCCAT
>CAXTDP010000967.1:0-2200 GCA_964242295.1 uncultured Acetobacteraceae bacterium
GCCGCTAGCGCCCCGCCGGCCGGGCCGGACTCCAGCAGCCGAATTGGGGCCGCTTGCGCCGCCTCCACCGACAGCAGGCCGCCTGCCGAGTGCATCAGCCGCAGTTGCCCGCCGAAGCCGCCGGCACGAAGCTCCCGCTGCAAGCGCCCGAGGTAGGCCGCCATGAGGGGCTGCACGTAGGCGTTGGCGCAGGTGGTGACGCAACGGGCGTACTCGCCGATCTCGGCCACCACCTCGGATGAGATGGCCACCGCGACGCCGGGCAGCATGGCACGCAAAATGGCCGCGGCCTCGCGTTCGTGCCTTGGCTCGCGGTAGGCGTGCAGGAAGCAGACCGCGACGGCCGCCACGCCCTGGGCACGGAACGTCAGCGCCGCACGCTCCACCGAGGCGGGGTCCAGGGAGGTCAGGACCTGGCCGTCCCGGTCCAAGCGCTCCACGGCCTCCAATCTGCGATGCCGGGGCACCAGCGGCTCAGGGTAGCGCAGGAACAGGTCGTAGATGTCGTAGCGCTGCTCGGTCCCGGCCTCCAGCACGTCGCGGAAGCCTGCGGTGGTCAGCAGGCCAAGGCGGGCGCCCTTGCGCTCGATGAGGGCGTTGGTCACGAGCGTCGTGCCGTGCACGATTTCGGCCACTGAGGACAGCGCGGCGCCGTGCTCCGCCAGGATCGCGCGGACGCCGTCGAGGGCGCCAACGGCCGGGTCGTCCGGCGTGGTCAGGCACTTGTGCAGGCGCATCGTGCCGGCCACGGGGTCGAGCAGGACGAAGTCGGTGAAGGTGCCGCCGATGTCTATGCCGAGGCGCAGCGGAGCCGTCATTGAGCGTTCCCTCATCCGATGTGCGAGCAGGATGCCGCATTCGGACGATCGGTTCCACCAGGCCCATGACTGGGACGCCGCGCCCAAGCCGTTGAGGTTCCACGGACCCTCGGCCCTGGGGCCGGTTGGCTCGCGACCTGCGGTAAGCTCCCAAGCCGCCAAGCGCTAGGGCACCACGACGATCTTCCCCACGACCCGGCGCGCAGCCATGTCCTCCAGGGCTTGCGGCACTTCATCAAGCCCGTAGGTCCGCGACACCAGCGGCCGAAGCCGGCCTTCGCCGATCCACACCAGCATCTGCGCGACGGCGTCCCGGTTCCGCTCCGGCTCGCGTTTCCGGTAGCCGCCCCAGAACACGCCGACGATGGAGGCGCCTTTCAGCAAAGGCAAGTTGAACGGCAACGCAGGGATGCCGCCAGCAGCGAAGCCGATCACGAGGTAGCGTCCGCCCCAGGCGATGGACCGGAACGCCGGCTCGGCGAACCGGCCGCCCACCGGGTCGAACACGACGTCGGGTCCCTGCTTGTCCGTCAGCCTGGCGATGCCGTCCCGCAGGTCCTCCGCCTCGTAGTCGAGCACCTCGTCGGCGCCGTAGGAGCGGCAGACGGCGAGCTTGTCCGCCGACGACGCGGCCGCGATCACGCGCGCTCCCATGGCCTTGCCGATGTCTATGGCGGCCAGCCCCACGCCTCCCGCCGCGCCCAGCACGAGCAGGGTTTCGCCGGGCTGCAGGCCAGCGCGGTCGCGCAGGGCATGCCAAGCGGTCCCGTATGCCAGCAGGAACGCCGACGCAGGCTCGAAGCCGACGCCGTCGGGCAGGGCCACGCAGGCCGCCTCGGGCACGATCACCTCCTCGGCGAAACCGCCCAGGCTGCAGAACGCGGCAACCCGGCCGCCCAGGCGCACGCGATCGGAGGCGACGCCGGGGCCGACCGCCATCACGGTGCCCGCGACCTCGGCGCCCGGCGTGAACGGCAGATCGGGCTTCACCTGGTACTTGCCCTGGATGATCAGCACGTCCGGGAAGTTGACCCCGGCTGCCCTCACTCGGACCTTGACCTCACCCGGACCCGGCTCAGGCAGGGTCAGCTCGGCGATCCGCAACGCCTCCGGACCGCCCCAACGCTCACACACGACCGCCCGCATTCCTTGTGCCCTCCACGTGCAGCCAGGGCTTGCCGAGGGCGCACGACCGCCGTCAAGTGCCGGCGTAAGCAGGGAGGGTGCCGATGTCACGGCTGCAGGGCAAGGGCGCGGTCATCACCGGCGCGGGCAGCGGGATCGGCCGCGCGGCCGCGCTGCTGTTCGCGCGGGAGGGAGCCTCGGTGCTGGCGGTGGACCGCGACGGAGCGGCAGTTGCCGAAACGGTCGGCCAGGTCGCC
>CAXTDP010000968.1:0-2197 GCA_964242295.1 uncultured Acetobacteraceae bacterium
CTGGCCGAGGCCGAGGCGGGCGGCGGCGACGGGTTGCCTCCCGCCCCGGTGCTGGACGGCATCGAGTTCCTCGAATTCGCCGTGGACGAGGCGGCACGGGCGGACCTGGCCTCGGTGCTCGGCAGCCTGGGCTTCCGCCACGCCGGGCGCCACCGGTCCAAGGACGTGGACCTATATCGGCAGGGTCGCATCAACTTCGTGCTGAACGCGGAGCAGGACAGCGCCGCGGCCGAGCATTTCCAGCAGCACGGCGCCAGCGTCTGCGCCATGGCGCTGCGCGTGGATGACGCGGCGTCCGCCATCGCCCGGGCGGAGGCGCTGCTGTGCCCGGAGTGGCAGGAACCCATCGGACCCGGCGAGCAGCGCATCCCCGCCGTGCGGGCGCCCGACGGCACGCTGGTCCACCTGGTGCAGCACGAGCCCGCCGGCCGCCCGTTCTGGGAAAGCGACTTCGACCTGGCGCCTGGCGACAACGGGCCGGTGGGCCTGCTGGACATAGACCACTTGGTGCAGGCGCTGCCGGCCGGGCGCATGGACGGCTTCGTGCTGTTCTGGCGCGGGGTGTTCGGCCTGGCGCCGCAGCCGCAACTGGAAACGGCGGACCCATACGGCCTGGTACGCAGCCGCGCCCTTGTCAGCCCCGGCGGCGCCGTGCGCCTGGTGCTGAACGCATCTGAAAGCCCGGGGACCGCGACCGGCCGCTTCGTCATGTCCACTGCAGGGGCAGGCGTCCACCACGTCGCCCTGTCCACAGCAAACCTCCGGCGCAGCGCGGTGGCGCTGGACGCCGGTGGGGCCTTGCTGCTGCCCATGACGGACAACTACTACGACGACCTTGCGGCCCGCTGGAACCTGGACGATGCCGCCATGAAGGGGCTGCAGGACCACGGGCTGATGTATGACAGCGACGGCGCAGGCGAGTTCTGGCACCTGTATACCGATGCGTTCCACGAGCGGTTCTTCTTCGAGATCGTGCAGCGCGGGGGCGGCTATGCCGGCTTCGGCGCCGCGAACGCCCCGGTGCGCGCCGCCGCCCAGGCGCGTCAACACCCCGCCGACGCCGCTTTCCTGTGACCGCCATCGAGGAGGGACGATGATGACAGACGAGTTCATCCAGCGCGACCGCAGCCAGCATCCGCCGGCCTATACTCCGGACTACAAGAGCACGGTGCTGCGCTCGCCGCGCCGGGCGATGTTCTCCCTGCAGAACTCGCTGTCCGAGGTCACCGGGCCGCGCTTCGGCCGGGACGCCTTGGGGCCGTTGGACCATGACCTGATCCGCAACTACGCGCAGGGCGGCGAGCCCATCGGCGAGCGCACGGTCGTGCACGGCTGGGTGCGCGACGAGAACGGGCGCGGCGTGCCGGACACGCTCGTGGAGGTCTGGCAGGCCAATGCCGGCGGGCGCTACCGGCATGTGAACGACACCTACCTGGCGCCGGTTGACCCCAACTTCGGCGGCTGCGGGCGGATGATCACCGATGCGGACGGGCACTACGCCTTCCGCACGGTGAAGCCCGGCGCCTACCCGTTCCGCAACTTCGTCAACTCTTGGCGGCCGGCGCACATCCACTTCTCGCTGTTCGGCTCGGGCTTCGCGCAGCGGCTGATCACCCAGATGTACTTCGAGGGCGACCCGCTGATCCCGCGCGACCAGATACTCTCCACCATTCCGGACGAGGCGGCGCGGATGCGTCTGGTGGCGGCGCTGGACTTCGACGCCGCGGTGCCGCTGGACAGCCTGGCCTACCGGTTCGACATCGTGCTGCGCGGGCAGCGGTCCACCGTGTTCGAGAACAAGCTGCAAGGGAACTGAGCGGCATGGTCGCCTTCATCGAGCCAGTCGGCACCACCCGGCTGCGCGAAACGCCGAGCCAAACGGCCGGGCCCTACGTCCACATCGGGCTGATCCCGTCGCAGGCGGGGCTGGACATCTTCGGCCAGGACCTGGGCCGCGTGCTGGCCGGGCCGAATGTCGCCGGGGAGCGCATCCTGATCGAGGGCCGCATCTTCGACGGCGCCGGCGCCCCCTGCAACGACGTGCTGGTGGAGATCTGGCAGGCCAACGCCGCCGGACGCTACGACCACCTGGCGGACCAGCAGGACCGGCCGTTGGACCCGGCCTTCCACGGCTGGGGCCGAACCGGGACGGACTTCCGCACCGGGGTTTGGAGCTTCGAGACGGTGAAGCCCGGCG
>CAXTDP010000969.1:0-2194 GCA_964242295.1 uncultured Acetobacteraceae bacterium
TCCCGCCAGTAGTAGAACGCCGCCACCGGCAGCACCCACGGGTCATTCTGCCGCAACGTCCCCAGGGCAGCACAGAGCGCCACCGAGGCCAGGGGCAGCCAGAGGACGGCGCCCAGCACCAGAACGACGCCAGCCCGGATCAGGCGTGCCTTCACCGCAGCCGCCGGCTCAGGTTCCGCCAATCGCGGGACAGCAGCCAGACGCCGCGCAGGAACAGGAACGGCAGGATGAGGATCAACAGTCCGCCCGCCGCGCCAGCCCATGATGGGCTCTGACTTCCAAGCAGCCAAGGCAGCAGCCCCAGCAGAAAAACGATTGCGACGACGCGCATGGGCCTACTCCGCTGCAACAGGGAAGGGGGCAAGGTCCGCGAGGCGTTCTTTCGCCTCCGGGTCGTACAGCACCTGCTCGATGAACCGGCGGCCGGACTCTTTATCGTGGACGCAATGCACCACCACGTCGATTGACCGCTGCAACGTCGCGCGCAGGTCGGCATCATCGAGGTGACGGCCTGCCGGGTGTTTCTTAATGAGGCCACGGATGCGGTCCCGTGCCTGGTCGGCGCTGTCCGCGTGCGTTGTCGTCATCCCCCAATGGCCGCTTTCCAGGGCATTCAGATACGACGCTGCCGCAGCGTCGCGCAGCTCCTGAACCAGCAAGCCATCCATCCCCATGCGCAATGCGGCTTCAACCAAATCCTCTGCGCTGACCTTGGCGACTGACTGCCCGCCCTTGCTGTAGAACAGGTTGACGACGTTGGCGTGCGGCAGGCCGATTAGCTCCGGCATGTCCTCGATGGTGACGAGGCGCATGTTGGCCGGGATCGCGTGCGTGAAGGCGCGCATGTTGTGCGTCTTTCCTGACCCCACGGCGCCCGAGAACACGATGTTGAGTCGGGACACAACCGCAAGCGTCAGGAAATCCTCCCACCGTTCCGCACGGTAGAGGTCCAGCAACTCCCGTTGATGCAGGGGCATTCGGCGCTTCGATGTTGCGCTCCTGAACACGCCGCGCGCCGCCAAGTCGGCGGGGGTATCGGTGTGCATCTTTGGGCGTCGGATGGAGATGGCGAACTGCCCATCCGCCACGGCAGGAGGCCGAACTATCTGCACACGCTGGCCGTCCGGGAACCGGGTGGACACCAGCGGCACATCGGCCGCGATGTCCTGCTGCGTCAGTGCCGCAGCATTGACGGCGATGTCCTCCAGGTCGGCAAGGGTGAAGGGCAGAGTGATGCGTTCCGTGCCGCGCCCCCGGTCTATGAAGCACCGCCCTTCACCCACGCCGTTTATGTTCAGATCGGTAAGCGCCGGATCGGCCAGCAAGCCCTCGATCGGCTGCAGAAGCCAGCGAAGGTTGACTGCGGCGGCTTCGGTGAAGTGCATGGGTCAATACCTCGCCCGGTTCGCATAGAACAAATGCAAGTCCACGTAGTGATTCACGAAGACGGACAGCGGCTGGCCTGGCCCGCGGTAGAGGGTGGACGGAATGTTGAGGTCGCGCCCGAACGCCATCTGTCCGAGCGTATTGGCCTGCCCCCCGATGCCGCCGAGGTTCAGCGTGGTATTCCCGCTTCCTCGTTGAGCGAGGGCACTGGCGGCATTGCCGCCGATGTCCACTGCACTCAGCAGCAGCGCCGTCTTGATGCGCTTCCACAGATGATCGTTCACGTCGCCCGGGGCGCCCGTCTGGCCCAGCTCGTCGGCGCCTGGACTATCCAGTGGGATGGCGAGCAGGTCAGGCCGCGGCGTCAGTGCATCCGTCCAGACGAGGAACAGGCGCTCCTCACCATTGCCTAGACCATGCTCGACCGACCCGTTCACCTGCGTTCCGCGTGGCAGCAGGATCGTGGTGCCGTCCATACTGAACACGTCCTGATCCACGGTGCATTGGACCGGGCCGGGCAAGGCGCTGCTGATCGGCTGCGATGGCGTGCAGGGAAATACTGTCCCCTTCTTGATTGTATATTGAACGTGGAAGCGGTGCGGCACAGGCGCAGCGTCAGCAAACTTCGTGGTCTGCATCCGCTGCGCATAGTCGCTTCCCGGTCCAGGTGTCGCCACGTCCGGGTCACTGCGGCCAGCCGTGCCGCCGGAGTGCGTAGCACCCGTCGCAGGTCGCGCCCCAGCTTGTGCGCCAGCCTGGATGGCTGCCGTATCTTCCCAGAACCCCATGCGCGGCATGGGTGCAGCCA
>CAXTDP010000970.1:0-2190 GCA_964242295.1 uncultured Acetobacteraceae bacterium
CAAGGCATTGGCGGCGTTGCGGTTCAGGTGCTCGGCGCCGTCCACGACCACAACGCGCCAACCACCCTCCGCTGGCGTCAGCCGCAGGAAGTCGGTGACGGCGCGCACGTCGTCCACCACGATCTCCGCCCGCAGCCGCTTGCGTTTGTCGTCCCAGGCGCGCTCGACCGTCAGCAGGTCGGCGTGGGTCGCGGCGGCGACCCGGCGGAACACCGGCGACTCCGGTGCATCGGGGTCCATGCCGGCCGGCGCCAGCAGGTGGCGGGCAAAGCGGTAGGCGAGCGTCGCCTTGCCGATGCCCTCCGGCCCGGTGATCAGCCAGGCGTGATGCACCCGACCCGCCCGGATCGCCTCGTCCAAGGCCGCCGCGGCATCGGTATGGCCCACCAGGGCCGGGTTGGCGCGTGGCTCCATCAGTGCAGCCGGGCGGACACGGCGGCCCAGACCGCCGCCTGCACCTCGTCCACGCTGCCATCGGCGTCCACGACCAGGCAGCGGTCCGGCTCCGCCGCGGCAATGGCCAGGAACCCGGCAGCGACGCGTGCATGGAATCCGGTGTCCATCGCCTCATAACGGTCCAGCGCCTGACGGCGTGCCGCCATGCGCGCCGCGGCCATCGTGGGCGAGACCTGCATGACCAGCGTCATATCCGGCCGTACCGGCAACAGGCGTGTCAGCGCCGCAATCAGCGCCCGGTCAGCGCCGAGGCCAAAACCCTGGTAAGCCATGGTGGAGTCTGCAAAACGGTCACATACCACCACCACCCCAGCGGCTAGCGCCGGCTGGACCGTCCGGGCCAAGTGTTCGGCGCGGGCGGCGAAGTGCAGGTGTATCTCCGCCGGCGGCGACCAGTCGTGCTCGCGGGACAGCAGCAGCCCGCGCAACACTTCGGCGCCGGGCGCCCCGCCGGGTTCGCGGGTCAACAGCGCCGAGCGTCCAGCAGCATCCAGCGCAGCAACGAGCCGCCGGGCTTGGGTGCTCTTACCTGCCCCTTCCCCGCCCTCCAGGGTGATGAACACCTTACGCCGGCAGCATGGGGAGTCACGACCCCAGGATGTAGCGGGACATCACCGCCATAGCCCGGCCCGGCACGCCCAGCCGCGGCACGTCGGCGCCGGCCAGCAACGGGACCTCCATTGCCGGCACGCCCTCGCCGGCCACCGTCAGCTTGCCCAGCACGTCGCCACGGTTCACTGGCGCCGGGACGGGATTGGCGTATTCCACGGCGATCTTCGCGCTCTTGCGCCACTGCCGGGGCATCGTCAGCACCAGGTCCTTGCCACCGACCAGCGGCACTGAGGGACTCGCGCCGAGCCATACCTTCGCGGTCTCGACCGTGTCGCTCGCGGTGAACAGGGTCACGTTCTCGAACTCGCGGAAGCTCCACTCCAGCAGGCGCTCGCTTTCCTCGGCGCGCTGCTTCATGCTGGTCATGCCGTTGGCGACCACGATCACCCTGCGCCCGGCCCGTTGCGCGCTGGCGACCAGGCCATAGCCGCCGGCCTCGGTATGCCCGGTCTTCAAGCCGTCGGCCAGGCCCTTCTGAACCAGCGGATTGCGGTTCTGCTGATCTATGTTATTGTATCTGAAAAATTTCTCGTTGTCGTATTTATAGTATTCCGGGAAGTCAGTGATCAACCGGCGGGCTAGGCTGGCGATGTCGCGGCAGGACATCTGCTGGTTGGAGTCCGGCCACCCCGTGCAGTTGCGGAATGTGCTGTTGGTGAGGCCCAGGTCCTTGGCCTTCTGGTTCATCAGCTCGGCAAAGCCCTCCTCCGACCCGGCCACTGCCTCCGCCAGCACGATGCATGCATCGTTGCCGGACTGGATTATCATGCCGCGGATCAGGTCCTCGACCCTGACGGAGCCACCCTGGGGCACGAACATCTTGCTGCCCTGCATCCGCCAGGCCCTGTCGCTGACCGGCAGTTCCTGGGTCAGGTTCAACCGCCCGGACTTCAGCATTCCATAGACGATGTAGGCCGTCATCAGCTTGGTCATGGAAGACGGCGGCATCGGCGCGTCACCCTCCTTGTCCAGCAGGGTGGCGCCGGTGTGGAAGTCCATGATGAGGGAATACTTGGCCGCGGTATCTATCGGCCCCAGCGGCGTTTGCGCCGGGGAGCCGGTCGGTGCGCCCGGCTCCTGGTGATGGCCGCCGCGGGCGGCGCGGTGCGGTGCGGCGGCCCG
>CAXTDP010000971.1:0-2177 GCA_964242295.1 uncultured Acetobacteraceae bacterium
GCTGGACCTGGGCGGCGTCGCCGTAGTCCACGATCAGCTTGACGGCGTTGACATGCGCCTCGAACAGCCGGCCCACGGCCATGTTGCCCTGCCCGATGGTGCGCAGGATGGCGAACAGAAGTTGGCAGCCCTCAGGCTCGGTCCCGGCACCCTGGCCGCCGAGGCTGCGGGGGAGAGGCGCGGTCAACAGACCGAGGCTGTGGAGGAGGGCGATGTCCTCGTCCGGGAACGCTTCGTCGCGGTCTAAACGGGCGGCGCGCACCTGCATGGCAGGAATCGCGGCAGCCAACTCGGCCGACACATCTGTGGATAACGCGGGAAGGTCGGCCATGCCGGCGCTAACGCCGCGTCCCCTTGACTGTTGCTTGGCTGCTGTCTGGGCGCGCCGGGTCAGTCCGCGGTCGCCCCCAGCTTCCCAGCAAGGGTCGGCATGGTCACCTTGCGCCGCGGGCTCAGCCATTGCTGCACCCGGTCCATGTAGAGATAGACGACCGGGGTGGTGTAGAGCGTCAGGACCTGGCTCAGGATCAGGCCGCCGACCATCGCGAAGCCGAGCGGCTTGCGCAACTCGGACCCGGCGCCCTCGGCGATCATCAGCGGCAGGCCGCTCAGCAACGCCGCCATCGTCGTCATCAGGATCGGGCGGAACCGCAGCAGGCAGGCCTCGCGTATGGCTTCGTGCGGGGTAGCGCCGTGCTGCCGCTCCCGGCTGATGGCGAAGTCCACCATCATGATGCCGTTCTTCTTGACGATGCCGATCAGCAGGATGACGCCGATCAGCGCGATCACCGACAACTCGTAGCCGTTCACCATCAGCATCAGCAGGGCGCCGACGCCGGCGGAGGGCAGGGTGCTCAGGATGGTGATGGGCAGGATGAAGCTTTCATACAGCACGCCGAGGATGATGTAGACGGCGATCAGCGCCGCCGCGATCAAGTAGGGCTGGGTGCTGAGCGACGCCTGGAACGCCTGCGCCGTGCCCTGGAACGTGCCGCGCAGCGTTGCCGGCGTCCCCATGCCGTTCAGCGCCGCATTGATGGCGTCCACCGCTTGGCCGAGCGCAGCGCCCGGCGCCAGGTTGAACGAGATCGTCACTGCCGGGAACTGCGTTTGGTGGCTGATCGCCAAGGGCGCGACCGTCCGGGTTTCCATCTTGACGAAGGTGGACAACGGCACCGCCGCCCCGCTCTGCGCGCGAACATACAGCTTGTCGAGCGTCGCCAGGTCGCCTTGCAGGTCTGGCGGAACCTCGAGGACCACCTTGTAGGAGTTCAACTGGGTCGAATACTGCGCGACCTGCCGCTGGCCGAAGGCATCATATAGTGTATCGTCAATGGCTTGCGGCTGGATGCCAAACCGGGAGGCGCGGTCCCGGTCAATGGTGAGCGTGGCGGTGGTACCCGCCACCTGCTGGTCCGTCGCCAGGTCCCGCAGCATCGGCAGGCTGCGCATCTTGTCCAGGATGCGCGGCGACCAGTCGTAAAGCTCCGCCAGGTCGGCGTCCTGCAGGGTATATTGATATTGGGTGCGGGCGAGCCGGCCGCCGACGTTGATGTCCTGCGCCGCCTGCAGGAAGACGTTCATTCCCTCGACCTGCTGCAGCTTGCCGCGCAGGCGGGTTATGATGCCCTGGGCGTTGAGGTCACGCTGCTCGAACGGCTTGAGGTTGATCCAGAGTCGTCCGTTGTTGCCGGTCTGGCCGCCCAATCCGGCGCCGATGCTGGACGATACCGAGTCCACCGCCGGGTCTGCCGAGATGATCGCCGCGGCTGCCTGCTGGCGGCGTCCCATCTCGAAGAACGACACGTCCTGCCCGGCTTCGGTCAGCCCGACCAGCACGCCGGTGTCCTGGTTGGGGAAGAAGCCTTTTGGAATTTGCGTGTAAAGGTAGGCGGTGCAGGCCAGGGTGGCGAAGAACACCATCAGCGTTGCGAACTGGAACCGCAGCGCAATGTCCAGCGTACGGCGGTAGCCGCCTAGCAGCAGCTCGAAGAACCGCTCGATCACACGATACAAAAAGCCGTGCTGCGCCGTATGGTGCTTGAGGAAGCGGGAGCACATCATCGGCGTGAGCGTCAGGGACACGACGGCCGAGACCAGCACCGTCAGGGCCACCGTCATCGCGAACTCGCGGAACAGGCGGCCGACGATGCCGCCCATCAGCAGCAGCGGGATGA
>CAXTDP010000972.1:0-343 GCA_964242295.1 uncultured Acetobacteraceae bacterium
AGCGCCGGCGCCAGCCGCATCGGTGCGGTTGCCGCCGGCCCATAGCGCCGCCCGGCAGCGGCTCCGCCCAAGGTCAACCGCCAGCAGTCTTTCGTCTGTATCCATGGCGGAATGCTACACCAGGCGCCGCCGATCCCAAGCGTGAGCCGCTGACGCCGGCGCCCCGGGGTGCTATGGCGGCAGGGTGATGCAGCAAGGAACCATGATGGGACGCGGCGCTTCCTGCTCCCTCTCCCTCCGGGAGAGGGTTGGGGTGAGGGGGCGGGCAAGCGCGGCTAGTGCAGGGAAAAGGCCTTATGCTGCCGGCCCCGCCGGTTTGCCGCTCCGCAGCCAAGACCCCCTC
>CAXTDP010000972.1:353-2175 GCA_964242295.1 uncultured Acetobacteraceae bacterium
TGGGACGCGGCGCTTCCTGCTCCCTCTCCCGGAGGGAGAGGGAGAGATGACCCCCGTTGCGCTGTTCGAGCTGGTGCTGCTGCTGCTCGCCGCCATCGTCGTGCTGGAACTGCTGGCCCGGCGGCTGCACCTGCCGCCGGCGGCGGCCTTCGTACTGGGCGGCGGGGCACTGGCGCTGACGCCCGGCACGCCGGACCTGAGGCTGGACCCCGACCTGGTCCTGGTGCTGTTCCTGCCGCCGCTGCTGACCGCCAGCGCCCACTTCACGGCCTGGCGGGACTTCCGCGCCGACCTGCGCATTATCCTGCAGCTTGCGGTGGGAGCCGTGGTGTTCACGACGCTGGTGGTCGGCGCCGTCGCCCACCTGGTGGCGCCGGGCCTGCCCTGGGCGGCGTGCTTCGCGCTAGGCGCCATTGTGTCGCCGCCGGATGCCGTGGCGGCCAAGGCGGTGCTGGCCGGGGTGCGCCTGCCGCGCCGCATCGTCGTGCTGCTGGAAGGCGAAAGCCTGGTCAACGACGCCACAGGGATCGTGCTGTTCCGCATGGCGGTCGCCGCGGCGGCCACGGGCACATTCAGCCTGGTTAGCGCTACGGGCAGCTTCGCCGTGCTGGCCGTCGGCGGCGTGCTGGCCGGGCTGGCGTTCGGCGTCGTGGGCGCCCTTGCCCTGGCCCGGCTGCGCGACCCGCATTTGGCGATGCTGTTCACCCTGCTGATGTCCTGGGCCAGCTACATCGGGGCCGAGGCGCTGGGAGTGTCGGGCGTGCTGTCCGCCGTCGCCTTCGGGCTGCTTATGGGATGGCGGCAGCATGCGTTGCTGACCGCCCAGTTGCGTACGGAGCTGGTCGCCGTATGGGGCGTTGTGGTCTATGTGCTGGAGGCGCTGGTCTTCATCCTGATCGGCCTGTCGCTGCGCGGCGTGCTGGACCGGCTGGGCCAGGTGCCCGGCGGGGTTGGCGCCGTGGTGCCGCCCGGCGGCGCCGTCCTCCTGGCGGTCGTCGTGTCCCGCTTTGCCTGGATCATCCCGGCCACCTACCTGCCGCGGCTGCTGCTGCCGGGCCTGCGGCGGCGGGACCCGATACCCCCATTCGCCGTGCCCGTGGTGATGAGCTGGGCCGGGATGCGCGGGGTGGTCAGCCTGGCCGTGGCGCTCGGCCTGCCCGATGGGTTTCCCGGGCGCGACTTCATCCTGGTCACCACCTTCGCCGTCATCCTGCTGACGGTGCTGGTGCAAGGCGCGACGCTCGGCCCGCTGATCCGGTGGCTGCGGCTGGACCGCTACGTGCCGCACGGGCGGGAAACGCTGACGGAGGCCGCGGCGCGCGCGCGCATGTCCGCCGTCCAGCTTGCCGCCGTGCAGGCCCGCGCCACCCTACCGGACGGCACGGCACGGCACCCGCGCCTATTGGAGCAATATGCCTACCGCGCCCGCGCCACTGCCCGGTTCAGCGAAGCCGCCGGCGGCCTGGATGTGGACCGCACCGAGCACTTCGAGGTCGTGCTGGCGGCCCTCGCCGCCGGCCGGGCCGAGCTGCTGCGCCTGCACCGCGAAAGCCAGATCCATGACCAAGTGCTGCACGCGCTGGAGCAGGAGCTGGACCTGGAGGAACTGTCCGCTCGGCGCCACCTGACCGGGGCATGAGGGCTTCCTTCTCCCTCTCCCTCCGGGAGAGGGAGAAGGAAGCAGTCCTTATGCTTGCAACGCGCCCTGGATGGCTGCGAGCCATATGGCGACTGCATGCGCGCCAGGGTCCACATGCCCGGCCACGCGGTCGCCCAGGTAAGACGCGCGGCCCCGGCGGGCCAGCATGGCTCCTGTTGCTGC
>CAXTDP010000973.1:0-2168 GCA_964242295.1 uncultured Acetobacteraceae bacterium
CGTTGACGCTTTTCCCTCGCGCGCCACCACCGCCACCGCCTGGTCGAACAAACTCTTGTCGCTGTCGCTAGACCCCAGCAGGCCGGAGGCGGCCAGGGTGCGCCGGGCCAGCGCCGTGCGGGCCTGGCGGGGCGTCAGCACCGCGGGCGGGACCGGGGCCAGGGCAGGCAGGGAGACTTGCGGCACGTTGTCCAGGCCATGCAGGCGCAGCACCTCCTCCACCAGGTCGCACTCGGCTTCCACGGCGGCGCAGCCCTCGGCGGCGGTGGCGGCCTGGGCCGGGGACAGGGTGGGGGATTGGTCCAGGTGAATGGGAGCGGCGATGTCGTTGCGCCAGGATGGGACGGCGACGGTCACGGCGCTGTTGCTGCGGGATTGGACGGTGAAGCCCAGGCCGGCCAAGGAGGCTTCGGCGTCGGCGGGCGGAATTGCCATGCCGCCTAGCGATGCCAGCCGCTCGAAGCGCAGGGTTGCGCTGCGCTGCCAGGCGGGTTCGGCGCCGGCGGAGACGACTTCGCTGGCGGCGCCGCCGCACAGGTCTTGGATCATGCGGGTGGCGGCTTCCAGGGCGGCTGGCAGCAGCGCCGGGTCAACGCCGCGCTCGAAGCGCTGGCGGGCATCGCTGGTCAGGGTGTGGCGGCGGCCGGTGAGGGCGACGCGGACGGGGTCGAACAGGGCGCACTCGATGAAGACGGTGGTGGTCTCGTCGGTGCAGCCGGTGGCTTCGCCGCCGATCACGCCGGCGAGGGACTGCACGCCCGCGCTGTCGGCGATGACGCAATCGGCGGGGTCTGCGATGTAGTCCCGCCCATTCAGGGCGCGGAAGGTTTCGCTGGCGCCGGGGCGCATCGTGAGGACGCCGCCCTGTACTTTGTCGGCGTCGAAGACGTGCAGCGGGCGGCCGAGGTCGTAGGTGAAGAAGTTGGTGACATCCACCAGGGCGCTGATCGGGCGCAGGCCAATGGACAGCAGGCGGCGCTGCAGCCACTCCGGGCTGGGGCCGTTGCGGACGCCGCGGACGGTGCGGCCGAGCACCCAGGGGCAGGCTTCGGGCATGTCGATGGCCCATTGGATAGCGCTTGGGCCGTCGCCGGACACCGGCTCGGGGGACCAGGGGCGCAGGGTGCCGATCCCTGCCGCGGCCAGGTCGCGGGCGATGCCGCGGATGGATAGGGCGTCGCCGCGGTTGGGGGTTACGCTGATTTCTATGACGGGGTCGCCTAGGCCGGCCCAGGCGGCGTAGGGGGTGCCGACCGGGGCGCCTTCCGGCAATTCCAGGATGCCGTCGTGGTCCTCGCCTAAGCCCATTTCGCGCCGACTGAGGAGCATGCCGGCGCTTTGCACGCCGCGGATTTCGCCGACCTTGAGGGTGATGCCGGTTCCGGGGATGAAGCTGCCGGGGGGCGCGAAGACCGCCAGCATGCCGGCGCGGGCGTTTGGTGCGCCGCATACGACGGAGACGGGGCCGTCGCCTGCGTCAACCTTGCAGGCGCGGAGGCGGTCGGCGTTGGGGTGCTGCACGGCCTCGGTCACGCGGGCGATGCGGAAAGGGGCCAGGGCGGCGCCGGGGTCCTCGACGCCTTCTAGTTCTAGGCCGATGGCGGTCAGCTTGTCGGTGATCGCGTCAAGGCCGGCGTCGGTGTCCAGGTGGGTGCGCAACCAGTCCAGGGTGAACTTCATGCTACGCCCTCGTGCAGGGCGACGGGCGCCAGCGGGTTGAAGCCGTAATGGCGCAGCCAGCGCATGTCGCTTTCGTAGAGGGGGCGCAGGTCGGGCATGCCGTGCTTGAGCATGGTTACCCGGTCCACGCCCATGCCGAAGGCGAAGCCCTGCCATTCCCGCGGGTCCAGGCCGACGTTGGCCAGGACGCGGGGATGCACCATGCCGCTGCCGAGGATTTCCAGCCAGTCGCCGCCAGCGCCTAGGTCGCCGGTGCGGCGGTTCCAGCCGATGTCTACTTCCATGCTTGGCTCGGTGAAGGGGAAGTAGCTGCTGCGGAAGCGCACCGGCAGGGTGGCGATGCCGAAGAAGGCGCGCAGGAAGTCGATCAGGCAGCCCTTGAGGTGGCCGAGGGTGATGTTGCGGTCGATCACCAGGCCCTCGCACTGGTGGAACACCGGGCTGTGGGTGGCGTCGTGGTCGGCGCGATAGACGCGGCCGGGGGCGAT
>CAXTDP010000974.1:0-2167 GCA_964242295.1 uncultured Acetobacteraceae bacterium
AGGTGCCGCTCCGTGTTGCTGACCCCGGGGCGGCGCAGGCGCCGGGTGGCGCCCTCCAGCCGCGGCGCGGACACGTCGCAGGCGACGAGCTGGCCGCGGTTGCGCATCAGCATCGCCAGGGCCAGCGTCTTGCCCCCTGCCCCGGCGCACCAATCCACCACACGCATCTCCGGCCCGGCACCGACGAGGGCGGCGACGAGCTGGCTGCCCTCGTCCTGGATTTCTACAAGTCCGGTCTGGAATGCCGGGCCGCTGGTGACGGCGCGGCGGCCTTCTATCCGCAGCCCCCAGGGGGAGAGCGGCGTCGGCGCAGCCTCCAGCCCCTCCGCCAGCAGGGCGGCGCGGGCGTCTTCCCGGGTGCCGCGCAGCAGGTTCACACGAAGGTCGAGCGGCGCCGGGTCGAGCGCCGCGTCCATCTCCGTCCGCAGGCGGTCGCCGAAGCGGGCTTGCAGGTGGGGCAGCACCCAATCCGGCACCTCGGTTGCCACGGCCTCCGGTATGTCCGGGTGCTGCAGGGTCCGGCCTTCCAGCGCGCGGACGGCGGCGGTTTCGGGCTGCAGCAGCGGCGCCGGGCCATACTGGCCGCCGGAATAGCTTTGCGCGACGCCTGCAGCGGTCCAGCCCTCCAACAGCAGGGACGCCGCGACCAGCATACGCGGCGTGGGCGCGGCGCCGGTGCGGTCCAGCCACCAGCCCAACCGACGGCTTGACCGCAGCACGCGCCAGGCCCGGTCCGACACGGCGCGGCGGTCGCCGGAGCCGATGAAGCGCCGGGCACGGAAGTAGTCGTTGGCGACGGCGTCCGCGGGGCGGCGGGGATGCTCGTTGATCTCGGTCAGCAGCTCGATGGACGCGGCCAGGCGGGCAGCAGGCGTCACCCCAGCAGGGCCGGCAGGGCGGACAGGCCCGGCATCTCGGTGGCCGCGGAACGGAGGCCGTACTCGTCCGGTTGGGCCACCCGGTTGCACCAGAATACCTGGAACCCGGCGGCGGCGGCGGCCTGAGCGTCCCATGCATTGGACGATACGAAGGCCATCTGGCCCGGGGGCAGGCTGAAATGGTCCTCGGCCAACTGATACACGCGGCGGTCCGGCTTGAAGGTCGCCGCGTCCTCCACGGACAGCACGGCATCCAGCAGTGGCGCCAGGCGGGCGGCGTCAACGGCCTCCTGCAGCATAGCGGGTTCGCCATTGGACAGGATGGCGGTCCGTAGGCCGCGCTGCCGCAGGGCGGACAGGGCCGGGGCAGAATCGGGGTAGGCCGGTAGTTGGCGGTAGGCGGCCAGCAGGGATTGCAGCACCGCAGGGTCGGTGATGCGGTGCCGGGCGGCGACGAAGGCCAGGGCGTCCTGGGTGATTTGCCAGAAGTCGCGGCGATGATGGCCGGTCAGGGTGTCCACCCAGGTGTATTCGACCTGCTTGGTGCGCCACTCCGCGCTGATCCGCTCCCAATCCGGGGGCAGGCGGTCTGCGTGGCGCTGCATGGCGCCGTGCACGTCGAGCAGGGTGCCGTAGGCGTCGAACACCACAGCACGGATCATCACTCCCTCTTCCTCCGGGAGAGGGTTGGGGTGAGGGCGGCCGGAGGTGCGGACGTGGGCTTCATGGGATGCTTTGACGGGGACAGTCGGGGCTGCGTGGCCTTTCCCTCACCCCGGCCCTCTCCCGGAGGGAGAGGGAGCAGAAAGCGGATCATCCGCCCTGCCGGTAGTTCGGGGCTTCGCGGGTGATCGCCACGTCATGCACGTGGCTTTCGCGCAGGCCGGCGCCGGTGATGCGGCGGAACCTAGTGTTGCGCTGGAGATCCCCGATGTTGGCGCTGCCGGTGTAGCCCATCCCAGCGCGCAGGCCGCCGACCAACTGGTGCACCACCGCCGACACCGGCCCCTTGTAGCCCACCCGGCCCTCGATCCCCTCCGGCACCAGCTTGAGCGTGTCCTTGATCTCCTGCTGGAAGTAGCGGTCCGCCGACCCACGCGCCATCGCGCCGATGCTGCCCATGCCGCGGTATGACTTGAAGGACCGGCCCTCATACAGGAACACCTCGCCCGGCGCTTCCTCGGTGCCGGCCAGCAGCGAGCCCATCATCACGGTCGACGCACCGGCGGCGATCGCCTTGGCGATGTCGCCCGAGTAGCGGATGCCGCCGTCGGCGATCAGCGGCACGC
>CAXTDP010000975.1:0-2160 GCA_964242295.1 uncultured Acetobacteraceae bacterium
TCGGCCACGCGGCCCCCTGCCGGGCCGGCCAGCAGGCGCACGGCGGTGCCGCAGGCCAGCACCGTGCCGATGCCGGACGGGTTTAAGCCACGCTCCTGCAGCAGGCTGGGCAGGAACGGCGACGCCGCGCCAAAGCCTGCGAACAGCGTGCCATACAGCAGCACGAAGCGCGGCAGCGGCGCCGCGCGCATCTAGGGGGCGGCCAGGCGCACCCGGTCCCCAACCCGGAGGACACCGGGACGGTGGACGGCGCAGTAGGTGCCGATGCGGTTGCCGAAGCGCTGCACGACGGTGCGCAGCACGGCCGGGTCCTTGGCGGCGGTTGCGGCGTCAATGGCCACCATCGCGCAGCGCGGGATTGCCCAGTCCAGGCTCAGCCCCGGCGCGTCCGGGCCGTCGCCGAACAGCAGGGTCTGGCCGCACCAATCGGCGTCGGTGCTGGTGGGGTCATCCGGCTGGATGATGACGTTGGCGCGGAAGCGGCCGGTGCCGACCGGGGCGCCATGCACCTGGCCGACGGCGTCCGCGGTCGTGGTCGCGAGGACCGAAACGGGCATGGCGTCATAGGCGCCGCGCCCGGTCTGGATCAGGTGCAGCGGATGCCCCGCAGCCTCGCCCAGGCGGCCGGACAGGGCCGGGTCCGCCAGGTCGAATGCCGTGCCGTCCGGCGCCGTGACCTGCACGCGGGCGCGGCGCGGGTCGTCCGGGTCGGCGTAGCGCGCCCGGTGCAGCACGAGCGCGGGCAGGTCGCGGGCCGTGAGCCAGGGGAAGGCGGAAGTGTTGTCCGTTTTCACGAAGGCATATTGCCGGTCCCCGTGCAGGCCGGTCCAGAACAGCTCGGCGGCGTCCAGGGGTTCGGCCTGCATGGACTTTACGGGGTAGCGGTTCAGGGCGATGACGGTGCCGATGGCTTCAGGAGTAATGGATTCAGGGATCATGGGTTCCGGGGTCATTGGGCCGGCAGTCTCGCAGAGCGGCGACAGGCTGGCCAGGCAGGGGAACGTTCCCACTGTCCCAGAAACCCGTAACAAAACGGCGTTGCTGGTTCGGCCCTTGTCATGCGAGTGTACATATCCAAACACCGGGGTGTGCCGTGCAAAACAATGTCGGCCATACGAGGTTCTTCGCCTACACCGGCCCGCACGACGTGACCGAGATCGCCCAATTGGTGGGTGCGCCTGTGCCGGAACGCTGCACCACCTTGCGCGGCGTGGCGGGCCTGCATGGCGCCGGGCCGGACGAACTGTCCTTCATCGGCCATGCCCGGCACGTGCCGGCGCTGGCGGCGACCCGGGCCGGCGCCGTGATCGTGGCGCCGGACCTGCTGGGCCAGGTGCCGCCTGACACCATCGCGGTGGTGACGCGCAACCCCCATCTTGGCTGGGCGCGGGCGGCTGGGCTGTTCCACCCAGCGGCACAGGCGCAGGCCGGCGTCCATGCGGCGGCCTATGTCCACACCGATGCGGCCATCCATCCCACGGCGGAGGTCGGGCCGATGGCGGTGGTGGAGGCTGGGGCGGAGGTCGGCGCCGGGTGCATCATCGGGCCGGGCGCAGTGGTCGGCGCGGGCGTGGTGCTCGGTGAGGCGTGCCGGATCGGCGCGAACGCCTCGCTGAGCCACGCGGTGCTGGGCGCGCGGGTTTACATCTATCCGGGCGTGCGCGTCGGGCAGGAAGGGTTCGGCTTTGCCATCTCGGACGCCGGGTTCCAGACGGTGCCGCAATTGGGGCGGGTGCTGATCGGCGACGACGTGGAGGTCGGGGCGAACAGCACGGTGGACCGCGGCTCCACCCGGGACACCGTAATCGGCGCGGGGACGCGGTTAGATAACGGGGTGCAGATCGCCCACAACGTCCACATCGGGCGCTGCTGCGCCTTTGCGGCGCATGTGGCGATCAGCGGTTCGGTGACGGTGGGCGATTTCGTGCAGATGGGCGGGCAGGTCGGCATGTCGGAGCATTTGCGGATCGGCGACGGCGTGCGGATCGGGGCGCAGGCGGGGGTGATCGGGGACTTGGAGGACAAGTCGATGGTGGTGGGCAGCCCGGCACAGCCGATCAAGACGTTCTTCCGGCAGGTGGCGGTGCTGAAGCGTTTGGCGGCGCGTGGGTGAAACCTGCTGCTCCCTCTCCCTCCGGGAGAGGGCCGGGGTGAGGGAAG
>CAXTDP010000976.1:0-2159 GCA_964242295.1 uncultured Acetobacteraceae bacterium
CCTCGTCCACGGCGTAGGAGGTGCGGCGCAGCGCGCGCCCGACCACCTGTTCACAAAGCAACTGCGAGCCGAAGGGGCGCAGGCCGACGACGTGCGTCACGGTCGTAGCGTCCCAGCCTTCGGACAGCATCGCCACGCTGATGATGCAGCGCACGTCGCGCCCGGGCGGAACGCTGGCGTCAATGGTCACCAAGCCGTTGTCGTCGTCCTCCAGCGCCTTGTGGTTATGCTTGTCCACCAGGGCCGTGTATTCCTCGGGCACCTTGTTGCCGGGCCATGCAGTCTTGCCAACGGTTTCCAGCAAGAAGCGCAGCCGCCTGGCCTCGTCGTTCTTGCCGCCACCCTCGGCGATGTCCTCGGCCACCTTGCTATCGACCCGCACCGTCCATTCACGTCCAGGCGCATTGCGGAACTGGTCAGGCGCAGCGCCGAAATCGCTCTTGCCGTTGCCGAGCCATTCGAACAGTTCCTTCGCAAGCGCGGTGTCGCGGCAGACGATGATGAACACGGGCGGCACATCGCTCTTGCGGTGCCCTGCCTGGAACTGCGCGCCCCATTCGGCGGAGGTCTTGCGCCACTCGTCGGCCAGTTGCGAGATGGGCTGCGTGGCATACCGCATCAGCACGTCCGGCGTCAGCTTGCCGGTCACCCCGTCCTTCTCGGCAATCTGCTGCACCCACCGCCATACGTTGAAGTAGGCCGGTGTCTCAGTGCCCCCGATATCCTGCGTGGGCAACTGCGGGATTTTGACGAGGCCGGCTTCGATGGCCTCCAACAGACTGAAGTCCGATACCACCCACGGGAAGGGCTTGCCGACCTCGTTGCCGCTGCCCTGGATGAAGAAGGGCGTGGCCGACAGGTCCACGCACAGGCGGATGCCATTGGCGCGGGCGCTGCGCCCGCCGGTGTTCTTCAAGCGGGCAGAGGACTTCGCGCGGTCTCTGGCGCTGTGGGACGCCGGGCGGCTGGGCCAGGCGATGGAGGAGGCCCGGCGGGTGGAGTTGGCGTGCAAGCAGACCGGGGCGCCAGATGCGCTGCTGGTGCGGCGGCTGGTGCTGGCGCTGGCGCGGGGAGCAGCCGGGCGGCGGGGACGGTAGGCAGGGACGGCCGGGGTTGCCGTGTGGCCAGGGCGGGCCGCTCTGATGCCATGGCAGCATTTGATCTGCCACACGCTTAGCAAACCGAAATTTCTTCCGTTCCCCGACCGCGTTAGATGCGATCTAGCATTGACCAGTTCCGCCGGATTGGGGCAGGCTCGGCGGTAAGGGAAGCAGAGGAGCCGGGAGCGATGGCCGCAAAGTGCAGGATGGGCTTCTGGGCGCTGCTGCCAGCGGCAGGGCTGGCGGCTTGTGCGCAGGCGCCGATGGGACCGACGGTCCAGGTGCTGCCTGGCGCGCGCAAGTCGTTCGAGGCATTCCAGCTCGATGCCGCGACGTGCCAGCAATACGCGCAGGGCCAGGTCGCCGGGCAGGCCGAGGCGGCGAACAACCGGGCCATTGGCGGTGCGGTGCTAGGCACCGTGCTTGGTGCTGGGCTGGGCGCGGCGGTGGGAGGTGGTCGCGGGGCAGGCATCGGCGCCGCTGCAGGGGCCGGGCTGGGGACGGCTACCGGCGCTGATTACAGTGCCAACGCGCAGGGTGGCATCCAGGCCCAGTATGACAACTCCTATTCTCAATGCATGTATAGCCATGGTGACCGCGTGGCGGGCCTGCCCGACCCGGAACCGGGGCAGCGGGTGGTGCAGCGGCGCCGCGTTCCGGTGCGGCAGGCCGCCGCACCGGCGGCAGGGACGGATTGGGTGGCGCCCACGGCTGCAACCCAGGGCGTTGGGGTGAAGGCGTCCGCGGCCTCGGATTGGGTGAGGCCGGTCCAGGGCGAGTAGCGCGCATGGCCCGGCTGCAACGCGCTGGAGCCGCGGCAGGAGGCGTGCTGTTGCTGGTGGCGGGTGCGGCCTTCGGGCAGGGTGCGCCTGGGCCGGTGAGTCTGGACGCGCCGGCCCCGGTGTCGGCTCCGCCTGGGTCTGGGCCGGCGATGGCCGCCCCAGCGCCGCCGCTTCCCATTGTGGTCGTGCCATCCGTGGACGCGGCCCTTGACGCCGAGCCAGCCGTCGCGGTGCCACGCGCCATGGGCATTTCTCCTTCGCCAGGGTGGCTGGTGCC
>CAXTDP010000977.1:0-2158 GCA_964242295.1 uncultured Acetobacteraceae bacterium
CCAGCGCCAGCTCCAGCCCGCCGCCCAGAGCGACGCCCTGAATGGCGGCGACCACGGGCACCGGCATGTCCTCGATGGCGGCGATAACCTGGCGCAGGTTGGGGTCCTGCATCGCACGCCCAAACTCGGTGATGTCGGCGCCGCCGCTGAACGCCCGCGCCGTGCCAGCCAACACGATTGCCCGCAGGCCCGCCTCCCCGCGCAGCGAGGCCAGCGCCGCCATGATGCCCTGGCGCAACGCCAGGCCCAGCGCATTCACCGGCGGGTTGTTCATCGTGACCACGGCAACGTCGCCGTCCCGCTCCACCGTCACCGGACCATATTCAGCCATGTCTAGACCTCCAACCATTCGCGCCGCACTGCGGCGTTGCCGGCCAAGCTTGCCGGCGTGCCTTCGAACACGATCTCGCCGTGTCCCATCACATACAGCCGCTCGCTGATCGCGAGGGCGATGTCCAGCTTCTGCTCCACGAGCAGGATGGTGGTGCCACGAGCGGCGACGGCTTGCAGCAGCTCGCGCACGCGCTGGACCATCATGGGCGCCAGGCCCTCGGTGGGTTCGTCCACCATCAGCAGCGCCGGGCTGCCCATCAGCGTCCGGCAGATGGCGAGCATCTGCTGCTCCCCGCCGGACAGTGCGCCGGCCGGGGCCGCGGCCCGCTCCTGCAGGCGGGGGAACAGGGCGTAGGCGTCGGCCAGGGCAAAGACGCCGCCCGGGCCGGGCTTCTCGCCCAGGATAAGGTTCTGGGCCGTGGTCAGGTCCGGAAAGATCGAGCGGTCCTCCGGCACGTAGCCCAGGCCAAGCCGCGCAACCTTGTGCGGCGGCAGCCGGCCAATCTCGGCACCGCCGAACCGGATCTCGCCGTCACGGACCACGCCGCCCATGATCGCCTTCAGCGTCGTGCTGCGCCCGGCGCCGTTGCGGCCGAGCAGGGCCACGATCTCGCCCTTCTCAACCTCCAGGTTGACGCCGCGCAGGACCTGGCTCTTGCCATACCAAGCCTGCAGGTTGCGCACGCTCAGCATGGGGCGGCCAGGGCAACGGCTTCACAACAGAAGATAGCTTCGCGCGTCTGCTCCTGCTCCCTCTCCCTCCGGGAGAGGGTCGGGGTGAGGGAAACCGCAGGGACCGCCCCCTTCCAACGTGAACCAGCGCCTTCATAAGCGCTGGCGTGCAAGCGGCCTCCCTCACCCCGGCCCTCTCCCGAAAGGAGAGGGAGCAGCGGCAAGCACTCAGCCATCACGCCAGCGTCTCCGCCGCGGCGCCTAGATAGGCCGTGCGGACGGCGGCGTTGCCGCGGACCTCGTCAGGCAGGCCGGAGGCGATTACCCTGCCCTCTGCCAGCACCGAAATGCGGTCGGCCAGGCCGAACACGACGCCCAAGTCATGCTCGATCATCACCAGCGTCCGGCCTTCGGTCACCCGGCGGATCAGCGCCACGGCACGCTCGGTTTCCGCCCGGCTCATGCCGGCGGTGGGTTCATCAAGCAGTATCGTATGGGCGCCCCCGGCCACCGTCACGCCGATCTCCAGCGCACGCTGCTCGGCATAGGCGAGGTTGCCGGCCAGGGTATCCCGGCGCCGCTCCAGCCCCAGCCCATGCAGCAGCTCCTCCGCCCGTTGCCGCAGCGGGGCATAGCCGTCCAGCCGGCGCCAGAACGCCAGGCCGCAGCCTCCCGCGCGCATCGCGGCGGCACGCAGGTTCTCGAACACCGACAGCCGCGGGAACAGGCTGGTCACCTGGAACGACCGGGCCAGGCCACGGTTGAAGATGGCGTAGGGCGCCAAGCCGGTTATGTCGGCGCCGTCCAGCATCACCTGTCCCGAGTCTGCGCGCAGCCTCCCGCTGATGAGGTGGAACAGGGTGGACTTGCCGGCGCCGTTCGGACCGATCACCGCATGGCGCTCGCCCTTGGCGACGGATAGCTCGACGCCCTGGATGATCCGCGTGGCGCCGAATGCCTTGTGCAGCCCGCTGACCAGCAGGGCCGTCATGGCGCCGCCGCAGCCACGCTGGGCGCTTCGACGCGGGCCTGGACCGGGACCGGGGCGCTGACGTGAGTCGGCGCCTGATCGTGGATTTGATCGTGATCAGGGCCGCCTGCGCCGAGGCCAGGCAGTGGCGCCGGAAGCGGCGTGGACTCTGGATCGTCTTTC
>CAXTDP010000978.1:0-2156 GCA_964242295.1 uncultured Acetobacteraceae bacterium
GGGCTGCCATCCTTCTGGATGGAGATGTAGATCGGCTTCGGCGGGTTCGGCGAGGGGGGCGCCACCGCGGCGGGAAGCGCCACCTCCACCGACACGGCCAGCGGAACGTCCTCCGCCCCGGCCTGGCTGGAGTGCAGCGCCACCGTGAAGCTGTCCGCGCCGGTATAGCCGCTGTCCGGCGTGTATTCGATGCGGCGGACATTGGCGACCTCCTGGTTGAACACGCGGCCATGGCTCGGCCGGACGCGGACAAGGATGTAGCTGAACGGCTTGCCGCTCCGGTCCACCGCGGACACGCCGCACCAGCCGTCGTTGGACATGGCGATGGCGGCGGTATAGGGGCCGGACTTGCTCGTATCGGGGTTGGTGGGGGTGCAGACCTTGGCGATGCCGTCGTTGCGGGGGTCGTTGGCTTGCAGGACGGGCGGCGTCGGGGCGCAGGCGGACAGGGCGAGAATGGCCGCAAGGGGCGCAGTCAATTTGAGGGACAAGGGTGCAGCTCCTGGGCGGCGTTATGGGCATCTGACTGCCACAGCAGCCCGGCAACGCCAAGGCGCTATTCCCGTACCGCCTCCGTGCCCTTCTCATCCCAGGCCAGGTAGTCCGCCGCCGCCTGTGCCATCGTGACCCGCGGCGCCCAGCCGGCATCGGCGCCTAGGTGTGCAACGTCCAACGCCCCACGATCCCAGGCAACGTGGCTTATGGTGTTCGGCATCTCACCTTCCACGGCCAAGCGCCAGCGGAAGCCCGGCACGAGCACCGCCAGGGCCTGGCACCAGTGGGCGGCGGATGCGACCTCGCCGCTCCCCAGATTATAAATTGTTTGCCCAGGCGCCGGCGCGTCCGCCAGGGCCACCAGCCCGGCCGCGGCATCCCGGGCGTAGATGAAGTCGCCCAGGCCAGGGGGACCCAGCACCGCCTCCGTCCCGGCGCGGGCGTGCTGCAGGGCCGACAGCATTGGCGACAGGGTGTCGCGGGCGCCGGTGGCATACTCCCATGGGCCATAGACGCTGGCCAGGCGGGCGGCGGCGAAGCCGATGCCGCCGACCTCCGCCACCCGCGGCAGCAGGGTTTCGCAGGCCAGCTTGGTCAGGCCATACAGCATGACGGGGCGGGGTGGCACCTCGTCCTCCCGCACCAGCGGCACGCCACGGGCCGCAGTCCCATACACCGCGACGGAGCTGGGATAAACGAAGCGCCCCACGCCATGCCGGGCCGCGGCGGCCAGGGTGGCAGTGGCGCCGCCGACGTTGGTGGCGACGATGCCCTCGGGGTCCCGCCGCTCGCGTTCGGTGCCGGCGGTGATGACGGCGCAGTGGATCACCGCCTGCACAGGGGCGGCCGTGAGCGCCCGGGACAGGTCGGACGCCGACTGCACGCTGCCGCTGGTCCAAGTGAGCCTGCCGGGCAGCGACGGGAACAGCCGGCCCGCGCGGGGCGGCAGGTCTATGCGGTCCAGCCCGGCAACCGACCGCCCGGCACGCAGCAGGTGCTCGACCACGTTCAAGCCGACGAAGCCGGCAGCGCCGGTGACGAGGATGGTCATGCCCCCATCACACGCCGCCCCGGCCCGGCGCGCAACCCACCTCACGACCCGGCGTTGCCCGGCGCAGGAGAACCAACATGGCAACAACTGCGCAGCGCACCGACCCGGCATTATGGGACCGCATCAAGGCCGAGGTCACGGCCGGCGACAAGGGCGGCCACGCCGGCGAGTGGTCCGCCCGCAAGGCGCAGATGGCCGTGCAGCGCTACAAGGCGGAGGGCGGCGGCTACAAGGGCGGCAAGGACCCGCACAACCACCTGGCCGAGTGGACCCATGAGGAGTGGGGCACCAAGTCCGGCGCCAAGAGCGGCGACACCGGCGAGCGTTACCTGCCGAAGGCGGCGCGTGCGGCGCTGACGGACAAGGAATACGCCCGCTCCACCGCCAAGAAGCGTGCGGATACGGCGGCCGGGCATCAGCACTCGGCGCAGCCGGAGGACGTGGTCGCAAAGACCGCAGACGCCCGGCTGAACGGGCTGCCGCGGGCGGAGCTGCTGCAGCGCGCCGCAAAGCAAGGTATCGCTGGCCGCTCGCGGATGCGCAAGGCGGAGCTGGTACAGGCACTAGGGCATTACAGCTAGCCCCTTCTCCCTCTCCCTCCGGGAGAGGG
>CAXTDP010000979.1:0-2153 GCA_964242295.1 uncultured Acetobacteraceae bacterium
AGCCATAGGCATGGCCGCCCACCGCGCCATACACCGGGCAATGGTTCATGCAGGCAGCGCAGCGGATGCAGCGCAGCATTTCCTGGAACTCGGTTCCCATCATTGCGCTGCGCCCGGCGTCCACCAGCACGACGTGGTATTCCTCTGGCCCGTCCAGGTCGCCCGGCCGCCGCACGCCGGTGCTGAACGTGGTGTAAACCGAGAAATCCTGCCCGGTGGCCGACCGTGCCAGGATGCGGAGCAGGCTGGTCGCGTCCTCCAACGTCGGCACCACCTTCTCGATGCTAGCAAGCGCGATGTGGACCCGGGGCAGGGTCTGCGTCAGGTCGCCGTTGCCCTCGTTAGTGACGATCACGCTGCTGCCGGTCTCGGCGATTAGGAAGTTGGCGCCGGTGATGCCCACGTCGGCCGCCAGGAACTTCTCCCGCAGCTTGCCGCGTGCTTCCGTCAGGATGTCCCGACGCTCCGCGAACACCCGGTCGGCCGGCAGGTCGGTGTGCGACAGGCGGAATTGCGCCTCCCAATCCTCCCGGTTCAAGTGGAAGGCCGGTGCGATGATGTGGCTGGGATGCTCGTCGCGAAGCTGGATGATATACTCGCCCAGGTCCGTCTCCACCGGCGTGATGCCATGCTCCTGCAGGTGCCCGTTGATCCCCAGCTCCTCGGAGATCATGGACTTGCCCTTGGTCACGGTGCGGGCACCGGCGGCCTGGCAGACCTTCAGCACGGCGGCACGGGCATCCTCCGCCGTGCTGCACCAGTGCACGTGCCCGCCGGCCCGCTTCACGTTGGCCTCGAAGGCTTCCAGGTAGAAATCGAGGTTGGCCAGCGTGTGGTTCTTGATGTCGCGCCCGGTGTTCCGCAGCTCCTCGAACTCCGGCAGGTTGGCGACGGCGGCGCTGCGCCGGGCCATGAACTGCGGCTTGCTGAAGGCGAGCGCCTTCTGCAGCCCCTTGTCGGCCAGGGCAGCATGGGCATTCGCCTTGAAGTTGGTCGAGGTGGCGTGCATGGCGGCGATCTCCCTTGAGCCCTAATCTAGTGACTTCATAGGGATGCGCCAGCGCCGCCCTGCGTCCCCTGCGTTGCCGCCTGAGGAGTCGCCACGGAGCTTGGACCTACATACCAAGGCTTCCCGGCTCAGGACCTTGATCGTGCATGACTGGAACCGCAACCTGTCCTTTGCCGCCATCCTGATGCCTGCGTACGGTTGCGAAGCAGCAGTTCACCTGGGAGCGGCAGCGCCTCGGTGCGGTAAGGTAAGATAAGGGGAGGGACTTGTGGCAGCGGCCACGGTCCGCCGCTAGGATACGGGCATGGACCAAGCCGTGCAGCATCCCGACACCCTTATGACCGTTGCGGAGTTCCTGGCGTGGGACCCGCCCGACAACCGCATGTGGCAGTTGGTGGATGGGACCCCCGTGGCGATGGCGCCAGCGAGTTGGTGGCACAACTCCCTGCTGGGCGAGGTGCATGGCGTCATCCGCAGCCACCTGCTGGACCAAGGCAGCCCTTGTATGTCGGTGCCAACGCCGGGCATCGTCACGCCTAAGCACGCCGACCGCAATATGCGCATCCCTGACTTGGCGGTTACGTGTGCGGACCCTGTGAACAACCTGGCGGACATGCCGAGTCCTATCTTGGTTGTCGAAATTCTATCCCCCAGTAATCAGGCCGAAACCTGGATCAACGTTTGGACCTACACAATGATGCCCAGCGTGCAGGAGGTGATCGTGTTCCACACCACGTCCGTGCGCGCCGACGTGCTGCGCCGCCGTGACGACGGCACGTGGCCCGATGACTCCGAGCGCGTAGTGAACGGCGACCTGCTCCTACAGAGCATCGGCCTCCGTACGCCGCTGGCGGACCTGTATCGCGTCACCGGATTGCGTCGCCAGGACGGCTGACCAGCTTGGCCGCCGCTGCTCCAAGACGTTTAAGGTTGGCCGCATGATCCCGCCCCTGGAAACCGCGCGCGGCAGCCTGACCGTCGAAGGGTTCATGGTCCTGCACCGCATCACCCTTCTGCACCCCGGCACAGCAGCCTGACATGCCCGCCTCAACTCGCCGTGCCGCCCTGGCCGGCGCGCTCGCCCTACCCTGGGCCGCCGCCCAGGCTCAGCCGCGCCCGCCGCTGCGCATCGGCGTCCTGACCA
>CAXTDP010000980.1:0-2150 GCA_964242295.1 uncultured Acetobacteraceae bacterium
CCCTGGAAACCTTTGGCAACCCGGTCGAGCGCATCACGGACGTGGGCGTCGCCGGATTGCACCGGCTGCTGGCCGTGCGTGACCGCATCCCGCCCGGCAGCACGCTTGCGGCGATCAGCGGCGACCTGCAGGCACTGGCCACGGCACCCGACCCGGTGCTGCTGGCCGCCGACGCCGCGCTGACGCGGTTCCTGCCGCTGCAACTCGAACGGTTGGGCACGGTGTTGCAGGCGGCGCCGACCACGCTCGCCGACGTGCCGGCAGATATCCTGCGGGACTGGGTGCTGCCGGACGGACGGGCGAAGCTGCAGGTCGTGCCGAAGCGTGCGGCAATGAGCAGCAGCGGACTGCACGACTTCGTGGCGCAGGTGCGTTCGGTGGCGCCGGACGCAGGTGGATCGGCCGTTACGATCACCGAGTCGGCCGACACGGTTGTGGGCGCATTCCGCACGGCGGCTGCGCTGGCGCTCGTTGCCATCGCCGTGATCCTCGCGCTGGCGCTCCGCCGGATCGTGGATGTTGCGCTGGTCCTGGCGCCGCTGATGCTGTCGTCCCTGCTGACGGTGCTGGCGGCGGTGCTGCTGCCGTTGCCGCTGAACTTTGCCAACATCATTGCACTCCCCCTGCTGCTGGGCGTGGGGGTGTCGTTCAACATCTACTTCGTGATGAACTGGCGGGCTGGGCGTGAGGCGCCGCTGGCGTCGGCGACGGCGCGGGCGGTGCTGTTCTCGGCCCTGACGACGGCGACGGCGTTCGGGTCGCTTGCGCTGTCGCACCATCCCGGAACCGCCAGCATGGGGCGCCTGCTGCTGCTCAGCCTGGGCTGCACCCTGCTGACCACGCTGCTGTTCGTGCCGGCGCTGCTGGCGGAGCTGGGTCCGCCACGGTCGCGGTGACGCCGCCCGGCGTGCCGGCCCCCAGCAACGTCAGGCGAGCGGCATCGCAAGCAGGAGGGTGGCAGGCTGATCGGTGCGGTTGCTGAGCTGCCGGCCCTCGCCGCCCGCGATGCGGCAGGAGTCCCAGCGGCGGAGCGCAACCTCCTCCGTCCCGTTCGACACCGTCACCTCGCCGTCCAGCACGACATGCATCTTCTCCGGCACAGAAGTGTCGAGCGTGGTGCCGCCGCCGGGCATGATGTGCGAAATGCCCAGCCATATCACATCGGCCGGCCCGGCCTGCCGCCCTTGCAGGCGGACCATCTGCATGTCTGCATGGCCCGGCGCCTGGTAGGCCGGCGCCTGCGCGAACCGGGTGACGTTCATGCCGCGCCGCCCGGCGCCAGCACCACGCGGTCCGGCGCCCCGGCCAGGACCGCCTGGTAGGCGGCGGCGGCCTCATCCAGCCCATAGGTGTTGGCGGGCAGCACCGGGAATGGCCGCAGCGCCCCGCTTTCGAACCCCGGGCGCAGCGCGTCGAGGATGCCGGCGCAATCGCCGCTGTCCAGCGCCAGGGTGTCCAGCCCGACGTAGCGGTGGCGCCCGCGGTAGAAGGCGAAGATGTCGAACGGCACCGCACGCTCGATCGTGGCGATCAGGACCTGCCGCCCCCGCACGGCCATCGCACGGTTCGCGGCCTCGAAGTAAGGCGAGCCGACCGTGTTGTAGACGATGTCCGCCCCGTGCCCGCCGGTCGCATCCCGCACTTGCCGCGCGATGTCGCCGTCGGCAGGCAGCATCGTGACCTCGCCCGCCGCGTGGCCCCGCCATGACCCCGGCGTGCGCTCGACGCCGAACACCCGGGCGCCGGCCATCGCGGCGATCTGGATCGCGGCCTGGCCGACCTTGCCGTTGGCGCCCAGCACCAGCACGACGTCGCCGGGTTGCACCGACCCGGCCTCCCGCAGCCCTTCCCAGGCCGTGACAAAGGGCACGCCGACCGCACCGGCCTCGCCCAGGGTGATGGCACCCGGCTTTTCCCGCAGGTCGGCGGCGTCCAGCAGCAGGTGCGTCGCATGAGTGCCGTCACGGCGGATGTCCAGCTCGCCGCCGGAGCCCCAGACCTCCTTGCCGATCCACTCCGCCGGGCCGTCCACCACGACGCCGGCATAGTCGCGCCCCGGCGTACGCGGCCAGACCGCGTGCGGCATGGCGCCCAGCACCGCCTTCACGTCGGACGGGTTCACGCCGGCGGCGCGCACCTCGACCAGTGCC
>CAXTDP010000981.1:0-2148 GCA_964242295.1 uncultured Acetobacteraceae bacterium
CGCGCCACCGGCTGAGGGCTTGCGCGCCGGCCAGCCCGCCGGGTCAGCCGCGACGCAGGCCCGCAGAAAGGCAGAGCGCGGGTGCGGCAGCACGCGGCCGACCGGGCCGGCCTCGATGATCCCACCGCCTTCCAGCACGGCAAGCTGGCCGCCCAGGACCCTGGCGACCTCCAGGTCATGGGTGATGACCAGCAAGGCGCGCCCGGCGTCGCGGAAAGCCGCGAGCGCCGAGACCAGCTCCGCCCGGCGAGGGGGATCAAGCCCCTTGGTCGGCTCGTCCACAATCAGCACATGCGCCGCGGTTCGGGCAGCGAGCGCCGCCAGCAGCCGCTGCGCCATCCCGCCGGACAGTTCGGACGGCAGGCGGCGCGAGGCGTCGCGGTCGAGACCGAAGCGTGCCAGCCACGCCAGGGCTTGGCTGTGTTCAAGCCGGGGAGGCGCAAGCGCCACCTGTTCAGCGGCCCGAAGCAAGGGTGCAAGCGCAGCGCCAGGCTCCTGCGGCAGGAGACAGGACTGGCGGTGCCAGAGCGCCCGCAGGCCGCGTTGGTCCGCGGCGCTGCGTTCCTCCCCGCTGAATCGGACGCGGCCGGCCGCCGCCATGCAGGAGGGCAGCAGCCCGGCAACGGTGGCGGCGATCAGGCTCTTGCCGCCGCCGGACGCGCCGACCAGGCACAGGCATTCACCTCTCGCGACACTGAACGAGATGTCGGCCAGCACCGGGCGTCCGTCGTGGCGGACCGACAGCCCATCGACGCGCAGGCCGCCCGTCAAGGCGGGGCAGTCCCAGGTTGGTCCGTCGCCGCCCAGGCTTCGCCGAGCAGGACCGAGGCAAGGGTGGCCAGGAACAGGCCGCCCGCAGGGGCGAGCAGGGCTGCAGGCTGGTCCCGCAGGTAGGGCAGCGCGTCGGCGACCATCGCCCCCCACTCCGGCCGTGGCGGCGCCAGCCCGATGCCCAGGAAGCCGAGCGACGACACTGCCAGCACGTTGGCTCCCACGCTGAGGGCGGATAGCGAGATGACGACCGGCCGAACCGCCGGCCAGGCATGACGGTGGAGCCGGTAAAGGACGCCGAAGCCCAGCAGCCCGCTGGCTTCCGCATCCGGCGCCTGCAGCGCCAGCAACGCCAGCGGATGGCAGGCGCGGGCAAATAGCGGCCAGCGCGCCAGCACCAGCCCGGTCAGCACCACGGCCACCCCGCCCCCGAACAGCCCGCCAGCCAGCAGCACGAAGAGCAGGGCTGGAACGGCATAGGCCGTATCGGCCACGGCCATCACGGCCCGCCCCGCCATGCCGCCCAGCACCGCTGCCAGCAGCCCGGCCAAGGTTCCAAGCACGGCCGTTGCGACCGAAGCAGCCGCTGCGACGCCCAGGGACAGAGGCGCCGCCGCCACGGTGCGCGCCAGCACGCTGCGCCCAAGATAGTCGGTGCCGAGCAGCCACTCGCGCCCTGGCGGCTCGAACGCCGCGCCGAGATCCTGGGAAAGCGGGTCGGCGGACAGGAGCTGCGGTCCCAACACGGCCAGCAGGACCAGGAGCGCCGCCAGGACGATCCCCGTCCAGGACCACCGCCGGTGCGCGCCGCCGGGGACATGGCTCATACCGGCGCCGTTCGGGGCCGTGGGTCGAGCAAGTGGAGCAGCAGGTCGGCGAGCGCGTTGGCCGCCGCCATCAGGGCGACGAAGGAGATCCCCGCCCCCATGACCACGGGCAGGTCCCGTCCGAGCAGCGACCGCACCAGCAGGGTCCCGATCCCCTCCAGGTTGAACACCAGCTCGACCGTCACGAAGCCCTCGACAAGCTGCATCGCGAGCACCGGCAGGTAGGCGGCGACCGGGACCAGGGCCGGGCGCGCGGCGACATGCAGCGCGACCTGCCAGCCAGGCACGCCGCGCATCCGGGCAAATACCGTGAAGGGCGCCCGGGCAACGCCCGCGATCCCGTGCCGCACCACCCGCATCAGGCCCGGCACCAGGGCCAGGGCCAGCGTCGCCGCAGGAAGCACGATGTGCGCGGACGACCCGGCCCCCGAGGTGGGCAGCCAGCGAAGACGCACGGCCAGCAGCGCCACCAGCAGGGTTCCCGCCACGAAGCTGGGCGCTGACGCCGCCAAGGCTGCCAGGACCGCAACCCCCCGGTCCACCCTCCCAC
>CAXTDP010000982.1:0-2130 GCA_964242295.1 uncultured Acetobacteraceae bacterium
CCACAGCCGATTCGAGATATCCGATGGCGACCACCGACGCGCATAATACCGACCGTCATCTGCTCTGACGCAAACGTGGGTAGGTTCGGCTCGGTGGGCTGTGGTCCAGTTTGCTTCCATGGTGGTGGGGGCTGCCATGACGGTTAGGATCACGCGAACGGAGCATACGGCTGCTGACCTTCGCCGGCTTGCAGGCGGGTCGGACAATGCGGTTGTGACCCGGCGGCTGCTCGCGCTGGCGCTGGTGCTGGACGGACGCAAGCGGGAAGACGCGGCCCGGCTTGCGGGCATGGAAAGGCAGGCGCTGCGCGATTGGGTGCATCGCTACAACGCGAACGGGGTGACGGGCCTTGCTGACCGCCACGGAGGCGGCGCCAAGGCCCGGTTGTCGGCAGAGCAGGAGGCGGAGGTCGCTGGCTGGGTGCGGGCCGGGCCGGACCTGGCCAAGAACAAGGTCAGGCGCTGGCGCTGGTGCTGGCGCTGCGCGGATATCCAGGCGCGGCTTGCCGAGCTGTTTGGCCTCGCCCTGCACGAGCGCAGCGTGGGCCGGCTGCTGCGCCGGCTGCGCTTCTCGCACGTCTCGGTGCGCTCACAGCACCCCAAGGCGGACGTGACAGCGCAAGTGTCTTTCGGAGCGGGTTCAACGACCTTATGACCGCCGCCTTGCCCGAGGCGGTGCTTGCTGCGGGCATACCCATCGAGGTCTGGTTCCATATGCTATGGGGCGGATAAAGCCAGGGCTGAGCGTTGACACTGGCAGGCATCCGCAACCATACATGGGGAGCGTGCACCATGCTGTCTGTGAACACTGTCCACGTTGCCATTGAACTCAGCTCTTCCACCTGGCTTGTCGCCGCCCGGCTATCTGGCAAAGAGAAGTCGCGGCTGCACCGCATCGAGGGTGGCGAGACGGCCGGGTTGCTGGCGCTGCTGGCAGACCTAGGTCAGCAGGCATCGACCAGGCTGGGCCGTCCCGTCGGTGTGACGTGCTACTTGGCGGCGGGCCGGGACGGCCTTTCGCTGCATCGTTTGCTGACAGCGCGCGGCGTCTTGGCCTATGTGCTCGAGTCAACCAGCATCCTGGTGAACCGGCGGGCGCGGCGGGCCAAGACTGACCGGCTCGACGCGGAGGGCATGCTACGCGTGCCCACGCCCGAGCAGGAGGATGCCAAGCGGTCCCACCGCGAGCGCGAGCACCTCGTCCAAGAAAGGTTGCGCATCGAGAACCGGATGGAGGCGCTGCTGTTCACGCAGGGCATCCGGAAAAGGCCGTCGCTGCGATCATGGGAGCGCGACATGGACGAGCTGCGCACGGGGGATGGCAGGCCCTTGCCGCCGCTGCTGCGAGCCGAGCTTGATCGTCTGCGGCGCCGGCTTGTGCTGGCACTGGAGCTGATCCGGGAACTGGAAGCCGAGCGCGCGGCAGCATTGGCCGCGGCGGCCGAAGCAGCGACGGTCGATAAGGCGGTGACGCTGAAGATCACAGCCCTCCAGCGCATCCGCGGCATCGGCGAGAACTTCTCCGCCGTGCTGGTGCGCGAGGTGCTTTACCGCTCGTTTGCCAATCGCCGCCAGCTGGCGAGCTACGTCGGCATCGCGCCCATGCCCTACCAAAGCGGAGGCATGGACCGTGACCGGAGCATCAGCCGGGCGGGCAACCCGCGTGCACGCACGACGCTGATCCAGCTCGCCTGGCTATGGCTGCGCTACCAGCCTGGCAGTGCGCTGGCCGCTTGGTTCCGCGAGCGCGTCGGCACGCTGCAAGGGCGCACGCGTCGGATCGCCATCGTGGCCATGGCCAGGAAGCTGCTGATTGCGCTCTGGCGCTATGTCGAAACCGGCGTGGTGCCGGAAGGCATCGAGTTCAGGGCGAAGACCGTGACCATGGCATAAGCCGACAGGATTGCCGCGGGCGGCATCACCGCTTGCGGCGACACGGGAAGCGCGACCGTCTTCTTCTATGGTGGTGTTGAGCCGCCGCGTTTCAGGTGGGTCGCGTCTTACCGGGGCAACGCCTCGTGCATGAGGCATTATGGTTTGGGTCCACACCACTGGCCCGACCGCATGTAAGGTGATGCAGCCGTCGCTGCGACGCAGAACCGCCCCGGGCCCAACAGCTTTGATGAACCC
>CAXTDP010000983.1:0-2126 GCA_964242295.1 uncultured Acetobacteraceae bacterium
AAGGTGATCGCCGAAATCCAAGATGCGACAGCGCGGGTGGCAACCTGGCCGCGGTCCTTGCCCTACTGGGCCGCGATGGGGCCGTGCCGGCGCCGGTGTTCCAGCTCTTGCTTTATCCCGTCACGGACCTTGCGATGGACACCCCGTCCTATGCGCGGGTGACAGAGGGCGTGCCGCTGACCGCGGTGACGATGCAGTACTTCGCCGGACACTACGCGCCGGACCCGGCGCAGCGCAGGGACTGGCGGGCGTCGCCATCGCGGGCCGAGCAGCTGGCGGGCACGGCGCCTGCCTTCGTGCTGACGGTCGGGCACGATCCCCTGGCGGACGAGGGACAGGCCTACGCCCGGCGGCTGGAGGCGGAGGGGGTGCGGGTCACGGCGTTGCACCTGTCGGATCACGTCCACGGGCTGCTTACGATGGGCCGGGTGATCGGTGCGGCGGACGGCGTGCTGCAAACGGCGGCGCTGGCGCTGCGCGACGCATGGCGGGTCGCGTAAACGGCAAGGGTCGCCCGAACGGCAAGGGTCGCTTGAACGGCAAGGAGAGCACGGTGCAGATGGACTTCACGGGCAAGGTCGCGCTGGTGACGGGCGCGGCGAATGGCATCGGCGCCGGGGCCGCGCGCGCCTTCGCCGGACTGGGCGCGCGCGTCGTGCTGGTGGACCGGGACATGGCCACCGGCGAGGCGGTGGCGGCCGGCATACGCAGCGGCGGAGGAGAGGCGCGCTTCGTGGCGGCGGACGTAACGCGCAGCGCGGACGTGCAGGGCTACGTGCAGGCGGCGCTGGACGCCTATGGCGCCATTGACTGCTTCTTCAACAATGCGGGAATTGAGGGCAAGGTGGCGCCCACCGCCGAGTATGACGAGGCGGTGTTCGACGCGGTGATCGCGGTGAACCTGAAGGGCGTGTTTCTTGGGCTGCGCCACGTCCTGCCGGTGATGCTGCGGCAGGGCAGGGGGGCGGTGGTCAACACGGCTTCCACCGCGGCGTTGCAGGGGTCGCCGGGGCTGCCGGCCTATGTGGCGTCCAAGCACGGCGTGCTGGGCCTGACCCGCACCGCGGCGGGGGAGGTCGCGGCGCGAGGCGTACGGGTGAACGCGGTCTGCCCCGGGCCGACCGACACGCGGATGATTCACTCGCTGGTCGAGCAGAACAGCGGCGGCGACCTGGCGGCCACCACGGCGCGCTACCAGGCATCCATGCCGCTCGGCCGCTACGCGACGGTGGATGAAGTCGTTGCGGTGGTGCTGTTCCTGTGCTCGGACCTTGCAGGCAGCGTGACGGCGTCGCACTACGTGGTGGATGGCGGACGCACCGGTACGGCGACGGCGCCGCGGCGGCCTGGATAGTTTTCTCCCTTGCTTTGCTGGCGTTTTGACCGGCTCCTTATGCAGATGCACCGTCATGGCGGGCCGCGTTTGCGGCGCGGCATCCAAGGGCTGCCAGCACCGTGCGTCCGACCCCTGCGTTGCTGCGGGGTTGCGCCGCTCGCAACGACGGACGCTGCAACGGGCCGTCCTCAAAGCCCCATGTAGGTCTCGCGTATCGCCGGGTCATCGCGCATCGCCGTGGCTGGTCCGCCCTGGGTGATGCGGCCATGGTCCAGAACGTAGGCGCGGTCGCTGACCTCCAGCGCTTCCGATACATTCTGCTCCACCAGCACGACCGTAAGCCCGTCCTGCCGGGCCAGGCGCTCGACGATCCCGAACACCCGCTCCACCATCAGCGGCGACAGGCCGACGGATGGCTCGTCCAGCATCAGCAGCGCCGGACGGCACATCAGCGCGCGGGCGATGGCGCACATCTGCCGCTCCCCGCCCGAAAGTTTGCCGGCCATCTGGTCCGCGCGCTCCTGCAGCACGGGGAAGATCGCCATGACCTCCGCCATCCGCGCGGCGATGCCGGCCCGTGCGCCGGGGGCATAGCCGCCGAGCTGCAAGTTCTCCCGCACGCTCAGGAACGGGAACAAGCGCCCGCCCTCGGGTACCAGGGCCAGGCCGTCGCCGGGCAGCAGGTGGGCGGGACGGCGCCCGATGTCGGCGCCGCGGAACCGGATGCGCCCGGCGTCGGGCCGCACCAGCCCGGCGACGCAGGACAGCAGCGTGGACTTGCCCGCGCCGT
>CAXTDP010000984.1:0-2125 GCA_964242295.1 uncultured Acetobacteraceae bacterium
CCTGCGCCGCCCTGGCCGCCCGCCACGGCTACACGGCGCCGGCGCTGATGAGCGTGCTGCTGCACGCCCGCGCGCAGGCCGGCGTGCTGGCGCCGGGACAGTTCGCCTTCCTCAAGCTGGTGGACCGGCCGCTTTGGTATGCGCTGCACAGCCTGGGCTTCCCGTCCGAGATGGGCAGCGCCGCGCCGATGCCGAACCCGCGCATCGAGGCGCTCGGGTCACGCGACCACTGGGCCGCCGAGTGCGCCCTGCGCCGTCCCCTGCGTGTGCCCGCCCTCGACGCCGCGATGGACACCATTCGCGTCCGCATGAAGCAGGCTGCGCCATCGACCAACCGCCCCCAGGAGGCACCATGATCATCCAGCTCCCCCCCGGCACCACCTCGGTCGTGCTGCGGTTCGACGGCCCCGCCCACAGCGGGGACGTGACCCTTTTGCCTGCTCCCGCCCTGCTGCCGCCACCGCCCCGGCAGGCCGGGCCGCGGCGCCTGGCCGTGTTCGCCTGTGCGGCGCTCGGCACAGTCGCAGTGATGGGCGGGCTGTCGGTCTGGAACGGCACGCCACGCGCCGAGGCCATCCTGAACCCGCTGCGTGCGGCCAGGTGGAACGGCGAAGCTTCCCGGGTGCCGGCGGCCCTGCAGGCGGAGCTGGACCGCACGCCAACCGTGATCCCGCCAGATGCCGGGCCTCCGGTCATTGCAGCGCCCGCCGCGAACCCCGCCACGGAACGCCCCGCGGGCACGAACCCATTCGGGTTGGAGTGACCTCATGACCGTAGCTGCAAGGATCTCGGACAACTTCTGGGACTCGTGCGCCGTTTCGCTCGTCAGCTGCGTGCGTCCGGTGATCGCCTGGGCACGGTGCGAGAAGGGCTTGCCGGTTGGCGATGATCCCTCTCCTGCCACGCTTTCGCTGCAGGCGCTCACGGGCATCGTGCGGGATCGCAAGCTGCCTGTCCTGGTGGCGGGTGGGCAGATCGAGCTGGTGGACCTGGCCGCCGCTCCGGCAGAACTGTTCACGCCGCTTGTGGGCTACCTTGGCGACCTGCCCTGCTACGACCTGCATCGGGCCAGCGGGGTGGAACAGCCCGAGCAGGCACAGGTGCAGCACTCCTACGTGCTCATGCACGTTCCCTCCGTCATGGCTGCCTCGTTGCCATGATCCGCAGGGAGGTTTTCGGCCCGGAGGCGTCCTATGAACTCCGCGGGGCACAGGCTTACCGCGAGGTGCAGCCGGGGTTCCGCGGCCTGCGCGACGCCCTGGCCAGCTCCGCCTCCGGGCTGCTGCTCGCCATGGCGGCGGTGGGCATCGGCTTCGAGCCGGGCATCATCTATTTGGCCGTGCCGCTGGCTGCCCTCTACGCAAGCTGGGTGCTGACGCGCAAGGTGATCCTGCCCTTCCGGCTGCCCTGGGGCGCCCGGCGGCGGGACCACAACCATCCCGATCCGGAAACCCGCCGGCCGCGCATGGCAGGTGGCGTCATCTATCTCGGCCGCGACTTCCGCACCGGCCAGCAGCTGTGGATCGCCAACGAGGACGGCCGCCAGCACGTCGCCGTGCCCGGCACCACCGGCGCCGGCAAGACCGCCGCCCTGCTCAGCCTGGTGGCGAACGCGCTGATGCACGGCTCCGGCTTCATCTTCGTGGACGGCAAAGCCGACAACAAGCTCTACGCTGAGGTCCTCGCCCTCGCCCGCCGGTTCGGCCGCGAGGACGACGTGCTGGCGCTGAACTTCCTGGTCGCCTCGGGTAACAAGGACACCAACACCTTCAACCCCCTTGCCTGGGGCAACGCCGACGGCATCCGCGAGCTGCTGGTCAGCCTGATCGAGGCCAACGCCAAGGGCGGCTCCTCGAACGGCAACGAGGTGTTCATGGCCCGCGCCGTGTCGCTGCTCGGCGCCCTGACGCCCGCGCTGGTCTGGCTGCGCGACAACAAGGGATTTGCCATCGACGTCGAGCGCCTGCGCTTCGCCACCGAGCTGGGCAGCATCGCCGCCCTCGCCCTGGAGAAGCGCTTCCTGCGCCTGGACGTAGAGACGGGACAGGTCGAGAGCATCGACGTGTCCGACATCGAGCCGGCGCTGCTCTACCCGCTGTCGGCCTACCTCGGTGAGACCGGCGGC
>CAXTDP010000985.1:0-2123 GCA_964242295.1 uncultured Acetobacteraceae bacterium
GCCGAGGGCAGCAGCTACTACCGCCACTTCCACATGGGCCTGCTGGACGAGCACGGGCGGCCCAAGCGCGCCGCCCGCACGTTTCACGAGTTCACGCCCGAGATCGGCCTCTGCCAGTGGTTCCACTACCAGGACCACAGGCTGGACGACGCAGTGCGGCACATGCGCGACATGGGCGTGACCTACCTGCGGACCGGGCTGAGCTGGGCGGACTGGTATCGCCCGGATTGCGAGGCGTGGTTCGACCGGCAGATGCGGGCGCTGGAGGGCTTCAAGGTCACCGCCACCTTCTGCTTCACGCCGGAGGACAAGGGGCAGTGGCCGCACTACACCGCTGTCCCCAGGCACCCCGAGGAGTTCGCGGAGTTCTGCGCCGCCATGATCCGGCGCTATGCCCCGGGGCGCGCGGATGCGGTCCGCCAACCCGCGCACGCCGGGTAGCCCGGTGGTGGACGCCGTGCTGCACAGCCTGGCCCGGCGCATCCCCACGGACTGCCGCATCGCGCTGGTCGTCGCCCATCCCGACGACGAGATCCTCGCCGCCGGCGTCAGCCTGCACCTGATGACGAACCTGCTGCTGGTGCACGTAACGGATGGCGCGCCGCGCGGGCTGAACGATGCGGCCCGTGCGGGCTTCGACTCGCCCGGGGCCTATGCCGCCGCCCGGCAGGCGGAGCTGTCGCGGGCATTGCTGCTGGCGCGTTGCAATGCCGCACGAACCGGGCTGGGCATCCCCGACCAGGACGCCAGCAAGGCCATGCCTGCCATCGCCCGCGGCCTGGCCGGGCTGTTCGCGCGGCACGGAACGCAGGTCGTCATCACCCATGCCTATGAGGGCGGCCATCCCGACCACGACGCGACGGCGCTTGCGGTCCATGCGGCGGCGCCGGGCCGGGTGATCGAGTTCGCCGGCTACCATGCGGGTCCGGACGGCAGCTTTGTCGCCGGCGAGTTCCTGCCGGGGCCGCTCGCCACGGACGTTCTCTTGGATGACGGGGAACAGGCGCTGAAGCAGGCGCTGTTCGACTGCTTCCCGACGCAAGCGGGCATTCTCGCCGAGTTCGGCACCACGGCCGAACGCTTCCGCCCCGCCTGCCCCGACTTCAGCGAGCCGCCCCACCCTGGCACCCTAAACTACGAGCACTGGGGCTGGGGCATGACCGGCGCCCGCTGGCGCGTCCTGGCCGCCGCAGCCCTGGCAGAGTTGGAGCCTCCATGCGCCGCATGACGATCCTGAGCGTCGCCTACTCGCTGGCCCCGGTCGGGCCGGATTCCGTGGGTGGGTCCGAGCAGGTGCTGACCGCGCTGGACCGTGCCCTGACCGATGCCGGGCACCGCAACATCGTGGTGGCCTGTCAGGGGTCAGAGGTCGCGGGCGAGCTGGTGTCTTTCCCTGCCCCGCCCACCAGTGGCCGCATTGACGGCCGTTGCCGGGTCGGCAAGCAGCGGGCGATGCGCCGGCTGATCGGCGAGGTGCTGGCGCGGGAGAAGGTGGACCTCGTCCACATGCACGGTCTGGACTTCAACAAGGTGCTGCCGCCGCCCGGGGTGCCGGTGCTCGCCACGCTGCACCTGCCGCCGTTCTTCTATCCCTGGGACGCGCTGTGGCCGCAGCGCCCGGACACCTGGACGCATTGCGTGTCCGCCAGCCAGATGCGGGACGCGCCGCCGTCCCACCTGATGCTGCCGCCGATCCCGAACGGCGTGCCGGTGGAGGCGCTGGGCCGCCTGCGCACGCGCAAGTGCAATTATGCCCTGATGCTGGCGCGGGTGTGCCCGGAGAAGGGGCTGAACATGGGCCTCGACGCCGCACGGCTGGCCGGGTCGCCCATGCTGCTGGCCGGGGAAGTGTTTCCTTATGCCTCGCACCAGGAATATTTCCGGGATGAGGTCGCGCCCCGGCTGAACCGGGAGCGCCGCTACCTCGGACCCGTGGGCTTCGCCCGCAAGCGCCGGCTGCTGACCGCGGCGCGCTGCCTGCTGATCCCGAGCCAGGTGCCGGAAACCAGCTCGCTGGTGGCGATGGAGGCTGCGGCCTGCGGCACGCCGGTGATCGCCTTCCGCGCCGGCGCCCTGCCGGAGGTGGTCGAGGATGGGCGCACCGGCATCCTGGTGGACAGCAC
>CAXTDP010000986.1:0-2121 GCA_964242295.1 uncultured Acetobacteraceae bacterium
CCCCCTGCCCCCCCCCCCCGCCATCGTAGGGCTTTTGCATTTGCCAAGGCGGTCGCCACCACCGTCGCCACGGCGGCTGCCTGCCTCTTTCCCTTGGGAAAGGGGCAGGATGAGCAGCACCGACGACATGGGCGCCTGGCCGGAATGGGGCATCCTCGACACCCAGCTTGGCCCGAACCGCAAGGGGAAGAAATGGTAGGCACTGCAACGGCGCCGGCCGGCGAGGGCCAGGCTGACGGTTCCGCCGGGGACCCGAACCCCTCCGCCCGCTCGCTGCGCGGACTGGACGCCATCAACGTACTGATGGCGGACGTGCGGGACGGGGTGGGGCCATACCTCGCCGTGTTCCTCAAGGGTGGGGAGCAGTGGGACTCCGGCGCCATCGGCATTGCGATGGCGGCTTCCTCCATCGCCGCGGCGGTGTTCCAGGTGCCGGCGGGTCTGCTGGTGGACGGGACGCGGGCGAAGCGGCTGCTGATCGCCGGGTCGGGCCTGATGATCGGGCTGGGCTGCCTGCTGATCGCCGCCTATCCGCGCTTCCTCGCCGTGATCGCCGCGCAGGCCATGCTGGGGGCGGCGTCAGCCATCATCCCGCCGGCCATCGCGGCGGTGTCGCTGGGCCTGGTCGGGCGGCGGCTGCTGGACGCGCGGGTCAGCCGCAACGAGTCGTTCAACCACGCCGGCAACCTGATCGCCGCCGTGCTGGCCGGGGCGCTCGGGACCTATCTCGGCTACCACTGGATCTTCTACCTCGTCTGCGCCTTCGCGGTGTCCAGCGCCCTCATCGTCACCCTCATCAACCCCAAGGAGATTGACCACGAGCGGGCACGCGGCGGCGAGGACCCGGCGAACAAGTGCGAGCCGGTTGCGGTGCGCGACCTGCTGCATAGGCGGGACCTACAGATTTTCCTGGCCTCCGTGGTGCTGTTCCACTTCGGCAACGCGGCGATGCTGCCGATGGCCGGGCAGGTGTTGGCGCAGACCCATCCGGGGTCGGACACGGCGGCGCTGTCGGCCTGCATCATTGCGGCGCAGTTCGTGATGGTCGGCGTGGCCTGGCTGGTGGGCCAGGCGTCGGCGCGCGGGGTCGGGCGCAAGACGATCTTCCTGGTGGCGCTGGCGGTGCTGCCGGTGCGCGGCATCCTGTTCACGCTGACCAGCAGCCCCTACGGCGTGGTCGCCATACAATTGCTGGACGGGGTGGCGGCAGGCATCTTCGGAGTGATCTCGGTGCTGATCGCCTCCGACCTGACGCGGGGGACCGGGCGGTTCAACTTCGCCCAGGGGCTGATGGCGCTGTCGGTGGGTGTCGGCGCCACGCTCAGCAACGCGACGGCAGGATATGTCGTGCAGTGGTTCGGCTTCATGGCGGGGTTCCTGTACCTGACAGCCATTGCCTGCGCCGGACTAGCGTTCTTCGCGCTGCTGATGCCGGAAACCGGGACCGGGCGCACCAGCCAACCCGCAGCCGCGCCGGCGGCAGCCTGATGGGCGCCCTGGCCGCCTCGCCCTGGGCTACCTGGGGCATCGCCGCGGCGGCGACCGCCGGAGTGATCGTGCGGCCGTTCTCCTGGCCGGAGTGGGTATGGGCGGCGGCGGGCGCAGCCCTGCTTGTGGTGCTGGGCCTGCTGTCCCCGGCGGATGCCGCCGCGGGCGTCGCCAGGGGCCTCGACGTTTACCTGTTCCTGGTCGGCATGATGCTGCTGGCGGAACTGGCTCGGCAGGAGGGCCTGTTCGACTGGCTCGCCGCCCGGGCCGCCCGCCTGGCGCATGGATCGGGAACGCGCTTGTTCACCCTGGTCTTCCTGGTCGGAATCGCCGTGACGGTGTTCCTGTCCAATGACGCGACTGCTGTCGTCCTCACCCCCGCAGTCGCCGCAGTGGTCAGGACCGCCAAGGCGAAGCATCCGCTGCCCTACCTGTTCATCTGCGCCTTCATCGCCAATGCCGCTAGCTTCGTGCTGCCGATCTCCAACCCGGCCAACCTGGTGATCTACGGCGCTCACATGCCGCCGCTGCTCGCCTGGCTGCCGCGCTACGCCCTGTCGTCGCTGCTGTCCATCGCCGCCACCTACGCCGTGCTGCGCTGGACCCAGCGGGGCGACTTGGCCGACGTGTCCG
>CAXTDP010000987.1:0-2121 GCA_964242295.1 uncultured Acetobacteraceae bacterium
GCGCGTTATCCGTTCCAGGCAATAGTTCGCCTCCACGCAAAGCGCGGGAGAGCCAGGATTTGGGGACCACCTCAGTGTCGCCGGCGCCGAAGTCGAGCATCGGGCGAGCCGCCGCGTGCCAGGCAAGAAAGGGACGTTGTTGCATTCCACCGTCATGCAGTGGAGCGCTGATCAGCGCTGCGGAGCGGAGATGGCCCGTTGAGGCTCGGGCCGGCCTGAACGGAGGCTGGCCGTACCCGGTTCCGGCCCCGCGCGCACTAGGATGGGTGCGAAGACCTCGTCTTGCGTCAGCGTAACCTGACCCTGCTTGGCGAGCTCGAGGCTGGCCGCGAAGGCGCTGGCCCAACCCGAGCGCCGCAGCAGCGCGTCGCCTGGCAGGGGCGGCGCGCCGGCGCGGGCTAGCGCCGTGTCACCCTCCGAACTTGGCTCCGGCAACAGCCGGGCGAGCGGCAGCGGCTGCGGGCTGGTCCCGAGCAGCCGAAGGATGCGCGCACGCGCGTCCCCGATGCTGTGCAGCGGCCAGCGCTGCACAGCATAGGTTGTTGCCGCGTTCGTCCGGCTACCCTGGCCGTCGAGCAGGTCCAGGGTAGCCCACAGGAACCCGGCCGCGTCCACCGCGCCCCGCGGGTCGCCAGCATACGTTCCCATGCCCTGGTCTCCGCGCCTGAACACGTCGCGTCCGAGCTGGGGCCGGCGGTCCAGCCAGGCAGCCACGGCCTGCACCTGCTGCAGCCCGAGCAGTTGCGCGCGCAAATGGCGGGTGTGCCGGTCTGCCCGGACCGGCGCCTCGGCCTCCGCTGTCGGCCTGTTGTGCAGCAGCAGGCGGGAGCGCAGCAGCACGACCCAGGCGGCCATGACCAGCCAGCCGCCGCGCTCGGCCAAAGGCGCGGCCTGGCGCAGCGCCGGGGCAAGCTGGCCTAGCAGATCCGGCAATGCGATGCGGTGCAAGTCGATGCGTTGCGCCCGTGCAAGGGCCAGCAAGAGGTCAAGCGGTCCGGTGAACCCGTCCAGGTCAAGGCGAGGTGTGCCCGCGTCGGCAACGCCGTTCCCCGCATCCATCCCGTCCTCGTCTCGGAGAACGCGTCCGGTGCCGGAGGCAGCGCCATCGTGCGGGCTCGTCATGGCCGGCGCTTGAATCATGCATCAGCCTCCGTCCCGTAGCGCTAGGTCGAACCGCAGCGTGGGCCAGCGCCGGCGGAACTCAGCCACGGCAGCGTGCGGCGTTTCGCCACCGGTGAAGAAATCCCATCCCTCCACGCCCCATCCTGCCGGCAGCGGCGGCCCGGAAGTGGCGCCGGGCCGCTGTGCGGGATGTCGCAACGGGGCGTTGACGCCCCAGTGCGTCCGCATCCAGCCTAGCACCTCGGGGTCGTCCGGCCCGCGCCCCAGCAGCGCATCCGGCACCGGCACGAGGGCGTGCAGGTCGAGCGGGCAAGTCCTGTCCTGCCCAGCCCGTGCCGCCGCCTGTGCATGGCGGGCCTCCACGGCCATGAGAACCTGCCTAGCCAGGATGCGGCATCCTACGGCGGACAACCTCCGTTCGGCGGCCGGCTGCGCCAAGAGGAGGTTGAGCGCGTCCTCCTCGACTTTGGCTGGGTCATGCCGCCACGGCACTGTGCCGGGGCCTCGCGCGCGCGCCACGAAGGCCGCCAGTGCCGCAGCCGGGCCACGAGCGGTGAGGTGGTGATGCACCCAGCCCGGCATGCTGCCGCCTGGTGCGGCCGTCCCGCCGGCGACCGGGCGGCGGCCGCGCCGCTTCGGCTTCGCCGGTCCGCCCCAGGGTGCAACCGGTCTGACACGGGCCGGTTCGGGCACTTCGTCCCATGGCGCGCGGAAGCGGGTCACAGGTCGAGCTTGCCGGCGGGGCTGTCGTCCACGAGGCCGGCGCGCTGGACGTAGCCGCGCATGGTGCGGTGGTCCTTGTGGCGGGTGTGGCGCATGATGTCCTCGTCCCGCACGCCTTGCGCGTAGGCTTCGGTGATGAAGCCCACCCGCAGCGCGTGCGCGCTCAGCCGCCCGAAGCCGTCCACCTCCAGCCCGGCCAACGCCGCCCGGTGCGCCAGGATGCGGCGCACCGCGTCCGGGTGCAGCGCGGCGTCGCCAATGCGACCGTCCCGGCTG
>CAXTDP010000988.1:0-2120 GCA_964242295.1 uncultured Acetobacteraceae bacterium
CCAGGCCGCGGTCTATCCAGATGGCGTCGGTCCAGCTCAGGATGTAGTCGCGGGGATCGCGGTAGGGGGCGTAGGCGGAGGGGAGCAGGCCGGCGGCGTCCAGCCCGGATTCGGCGTCCATTATGGTGTTCCTCCCGTCCGCATTCGAATGCGGAGTAGAGTGCGGCTGGGTTTTGGGTGCAAGGCCCTTTTCCCTGCCCCTGCGAGAGAGGGCCGGGGTGAGGGAGACGGCAGGGGCGGTCCTTGGCCCGGCAAGAATCAGGTTCCGCGGTATCCGAGGCCCGTCCTTGCGGCTCCCCTCACCCCGACCCTCTCCCGGAGGGAAAGGGAGCAGGAGCAGGAGAGGACGGCTTGTGCGGCGTGGGCGGCGCTGCCATTGCTGCGGGATGGCAGGCGGGCAGGGGCGCATGGACCGGGCTGGCGGGCCGGTGGTCCCGCGGGGGCGCCGGGTCACGTCGTATGATGTGGCGAAGGCGGCGGGGGTGGCGCAGTCCACGGTGTCCCGCTGCTTCGTGCCAGGCAGCGAGATGTCGGATGTTACCCGGGCGCGGGTGCAGCGGATGGCGGCTGAACTGGGCTATGTGCCCAACGCCATTGCCCGGTCGCTGATTACCCGGCGGTCGGAGATGGTGGCGGTGATCGTCACCGGGTTCACCCTGCAGGCCAATCCTGCCATCGTCGCCGGCATCGGCCGAGCCCTGGCTGGGCATGGCAAGCAACTGCTGCTGATGCCGGTGGAGGGTGAGGAGGGCGCGCGGGACGCGGCGGAGGCGGCGCTGCGCTATCCCTTGGACGGCCTGGTGCTGGCGACGACGCTGGACGCGGCGGCGGTGCGGCCGTTCCTGCGCCGGGGCGTGCCGGTCGTGTGCTTCAACCGCGCGGTGCCGCTGCCGCGGGTGGACCGGGTGGCGACCGACCATGCCGGGGCGGCCCGCGAGGTGGCGGGGCTGCTCCATGCCGCCGGGCATCGGCGGTTCCTGTGCGTGGGCGGGCCGGAGGGTTGGCCGGTCAACGCGGAGCGGACCCGAGGCTTCCTGGAGCGGCTGGCGGAACTGGGCGTGTCCGGCGTTCCAGTCGTCGCTGCGGAGCAGTCCTATGCCGGCGGACGCGCGGCGTTCCTGGAGCATGTGCAGTCGGCGGGGGCGCCGGATGCGGTGTTCTGCGTCAACGACCCGCTGGCGTTCGGGGTGCTGGACGCCTGCCGGTTCGAGTTGGGGCTGCAGCCGCCGCGCGACATCTCGGTGGTGGGGTTCGACGACGTGGCGGAGGCGGCGCACCAGGGCTACGACCTGACGACGGTGCGGCAGGGGATTGGCGATCTGGCGGCGGCGGCCGTCGGGATGCTGCTGCAACGGCTGGATGCGCCGGACGGCGCGGCGCAGCGGCTGCTGCTGCCGGGCGTGCTGGTGCGGCGGGGGTCGGCGCGGCTTTAGCCGGGGCTAAGCAGGCTTGCGCGGCCTGTCACGCAGATGGTCTGCGCCCGTGCCAGGCTTCCTGTGTGACAAGCCATCTGTGTGACAGGCCCGGCGCAAGCCCGCGTAGCTCTTCATCTGTGCGTCGGACCTCCTGAGGTTTGCTTAGGCCGCTGCCGCAGCCGCCAGCCGACCGGCGGCGAAGCCCGCCAGGGCCGGCACCGGGGCTGCCCCGGCCACCATCTCCGCCACGGCCTCGCCCAGCCCGGCCGAATGCTTAAAGCCGTGGCCGGAGCAGGCTGACACCAGCAGCACCCGGTCGTTCTCCGGCGCGCGGGACACTAGGAAGTCGCCGTCCCGCGTCATGGTGTAGGGGCACACCACGCTGCGGAGCGCGTCCGGCAGCAGGCCCGGCATCCGCTCCGCGAGGTGGACGCGGTGCATGTGGGCTATCTCCTCCGCGGTCACCTCGCGCTGCAGGTGGTCGGGGTCGGCAATGGCGGCCTGATACTGCTCCATCGCAATCTTCACGCCCTCGCTGCCGGGCGGGACCGGGAAGCCGTAGAAGCCTTCCTCCGGCGTGTTGCCGTAGGTCCAGATGTAAACGGGGCAGCGGCCCGGCGCGAAGGCGGCGGGGTCGGCCGGCGGGAACCAGTGCAGGACCTGGCGCATGACGGCCATGTGCGGCGCCAGCGCGGCGCCGGCCAG
>CAXTDP010000989.1:0-2119 GCA_964242295.1 uncultured Acetobacteraceae bacterium
TTCGCCGACAGCCCCTATGGCCAGATTGCCGAGCGCGCCGTCGCCATCGCGGAGCAGCATCCTCTGACCGGTCGGGGCTACGACGGCTTCCGCACGGGCTGTCCGCAGCAGCGCTACTTCCAGGGCTGGCACCGGCCCGGCAACGCCTCCCCGGATGACGGCGGCGGCGCGGCGGTCTGCGTGACGCATCCGCACAACCATTACCTGCAGGCCCTGACGGACGCCGGCCTGCCGGGGCTGCTGCTGTTCTGCGCCCTGGTGGGGACATGGCTTTGGCGGCTCGGCCGGGGGCTGCTGCGTGCGCCGGACCCGCTGCGCGTCGGGCTGTTCATTGCGGCGCTGCTGCAGGAATGGCCGGTCGCGTCCACCAGCCCGTTGATCTCGCTGCCGATCGGCGGCTGGTTCTTCCTGCTGCTGGGCTTTGGCCTGGCGGAGGCGAGGTCCGCCGCCGCGGTGCCCCGGTCCCTCCTAGCCCACGATGTCCCGGACCGCCTGCATGACCCGCTCCACTCCTAGGTCGTTCAGGTCAGGGGTTTGCAGGACGGACACCCACTCGCCGTTGGGTCCGCGGGGCGCCGCCTGCTCCGGCACGCCGGCCGCCGAGAACAGCACGAGGGTGGGCGCCCCGGCTGAGGCCGCGACGTGGACCGGGCCGGTGTCGTTGCCCAGCGCCAGCGCGGCGCCGGAGGCAAGCGCCGCGATATCCTCGATGGAGGTCCGCCCGGTCAAATCCACCGCAGCGGGGCAGGCGGCCAGAATCGTCCTGGCCATCGGCGCCTCCATCCCGCCGCCGATGACGGCCGGCAGCAGCCCAAGGCCCATTAAGCGTTGCGCCACCGCCGCATAGCGCTCCGCCGGCCAGCGCTTAACGCTGCCCAGGCCCGCGCCGCCCGGCATCAGCAGTGCATAGGGCGCCGGCAGCCCATGCCGGTGGCCGCGGGCGGTCAGCCAGCCGCGCTCGGGCGGGTTCCACCGGGTGACGCCGGCGGCCTGCAACTGTTCGCGCTGCCGCTCGATGGTGTGCATGGCGTCACGATGTGGATTGGCGTGCGGGTGCGAGGAGCCAGATGCGATCCCGGACCAGGGTGGCCGCCCGGCCAGCCGGAAGTATCGGCTGGACCGCCGGGATGTCTGCAGGTCGTAAACGAAGTCGAAGCCGCGGATCGCCGCCACGGTCCGGTGCATCGCCGGCAGGTTCCACCATGGGGCGCGCAGGTCCACCCGGACCTCGTCGAACCAGGGCGAAGCCTCTGCCAGCGCCCGGAACGGCGCCGTCGTCAGCAGGGTGACATGGCTGCGGGGGTGATGTGCCCGTATCGCGGCGAAGGCGTGGAAGGCGTGCACGAAATCGCCGAGCGCCCCGAGCTTGATCACGAGGATGCGCTGTGCGGCTGTGCCTCTACGGAAGCCCGGCATCAGCGCCGCCGAACGCGCGCTGTCCGCGGCGGGAGCGGAGGGATACGGTCGGGCTTCGATGGCATCCAACACCTTATCTGAGTCCGGATCTGAGTCCGGAGAGTCCGGGTCATCTGAGTCCGGGGAGGCCGGGTCCAGAGGCTTTGCGTCCCAGGGGTTTGCTGGGCACGTCACAATCGTCCTGCCCCATCGCGAGTCATTCGGGCTGCCAAACGCGGGCGCCGTAGCGATGGTGGTGCGCCGGCTGGCGGCCGGCCCATCCCGGTATAAGCCGCTTGTGATCGGTCCGCCATTCGGCGGCCCTGCCTTTCCCGGCATCCCCTTCCTGCCGGCACCCCGCCTGCCTTGGCTGCCGTTGACGCCGACCCTGCGCTATGCGGCTGACGTGGCGCGGGTCCTGGCGCCGCTGCCGGCGGGGCTGATCGAGGTCCACAACAAGCCGGACGTGGCGCTGTGGCTGGCCCGGCTGTTCCCACGCCGGCGCGTCCTGCTGGTCCTGCACAACGATCCCCGGACCATGCGGGGCGCCCGGTCGCCACGGGCGCGCCGGGTCTTGCTGGACCGCTTGGCCGGTGTCGCAACAGTGTCGGACTTCATCCGCCGCGCCCTGCTGGAGGGCCTGGCGCCGCCGCCGCGGCGGGCGCCGGTGGTGGTCCACAACGCGCTCGATCCCGCCGAGGTGCCGGCCCCGCTGCCGCCGGCT
>CAXTDP010000990.1:0-2118 GCA_964242295.1 uncultured Acetobacteraceae bacterium
AGCGGAACGCCGGATGCGCGCCCAGCGAAGCCGGCAGCACCCCCGGTCCCGGGTTCGCCAGCTCATACTCAACGTGCAGCGCCCCATCCTCGATCCGGTAGGACAGGACCAGGCGGAAGGCGAAGGGAAACACCGCCCGGCTTTCGGCATCATCCTGCAATTGCAGGCGGCAGGCATCCGTCCCTCGCTCCACCCACTCGAACCGCTGCCGCCGGGCAAAGCCGTGCCGGCCCATCGGATAGGACCGGCCATCAATCAGCAGCCGGTCCCCCGTCACCTGGCCGACGATGGGGAACAGCACCGGCGAGTGGTTCGGCCACTGCGGCCCGGCACCCCACAGCAGCTCCCGCCCCGCGGCATCCTGCAGGGAGCACAGCTCCGCCCCCTCCGCCTTGACGGTGGCCCCAAGCTTGACGGTGGCGCCAAGGCCGCCGCCGATCCGGTAACGCTCCGTCATGCTGCAACCACCTCCGGCAGGTCCTCGGCAAAATGGCAGGCCGCCAAGCGCCCGTCCACCGGACGCAGCTCCGGCCGTTCCTGCAAGCAGCGCGGCTGCACATGCGGACAGCGGCTGGCGAAGGCGCAGCCCGGCAACGGTTTGGTCGGCGAAGGCGGCTCCCCCCGCACCACCGCCGCGGCCTGGCGCCGGGCCGGGTCCACGAAGGGTGTCGAGGCCAGCAGCAGCTTCGTATAAGGGTGCCGCGGCCGGTTCAGCACCTGGTCGCGGCTGCCCTGCTCGACCGGCCGCCCGGCATACATCACCAGCACATCCCGGGCCATGTGGCGCACCACGGAGATATCGTGGCTGATGAACAGGTAGGCGATGCCCAGCTCGTCCTGCAGGTCGCGCAGCAGGTTCAGCACCTGCGCCTGCACCGACACGTCCAGCGCCGACACCGGCTCGTCCGCCGTCACCACCTGCGGACGCAGCATCAGCGCCCGGGCGATGGCGACACGCTGCCGCTGCCCCCCGCTGAACTGGTGCGGATAACGGTCATATGCCTCCGGGCGCAGGCCCACGCGGTCCAGCATCCGCCGCGCCTCCGCCACGCGCTCGGGCCGGGTACCGCGGCGGTTGATGGTCAGCGGCTCCATCAGGGCATCACCAACGGTACGCCGAGGGTTCAGCGACCCATAAGGGTTCTGGAACACCATCTGGTTCTGCAATTGCAGGGTCCGCCGGGCCGGGCCTGCCGCGTCCTGCCCGGCAATGCTGATGGAGCCTTCCGTCGGCGGCTCCTGCAGGGCGCACATCCGGGCCAGGGTGCTCTTGCCGCAGCCGGACTCGCCGACCACCGCCAAGGTACTGCCCGCCTGCAGCCGGAACGACACGCCATCCACCGCGCGCAGGGTATCGCGGCCAGTGCGGTAGTGACGGGTAACGCCGGCCGCCTCCAGGACCGTCATGCCTGGATCAGGGGAACCGCGGCAGCGCGGCACCCTCGGGCACCTTGTACTGCGCCGCGTTCAACTGCATCGCCAGGAACGTGTAATACCCGGCGACCCCGATCATATCCACCACCGCCGGGCGGCCAAACCGCGCCACCGCCCGGTTGAACGTGGCGTCCGACAGGCGGTGGTTGCGGTGCAGCTCCGTCGTGGCGTCATAGACGATGGCCTCGTCCGCCGACATCGTCTCGGGCCGCCGTCCGTCCTCCAGGGCGTCCACCACCGCCGCTGGCACCCCCGCCTTCAGCGCAATCGGCTTGTGATACGACCACTCGAAGTCCTGCGACCATTCGCGGGCGGTGATCAGGATGACCAGCTCCGACAAGGTCGTGCCAATGCCGGACTTGAAGCGCAGGTAGTCGCCCATGCTCCGCGCCAGGGTCATCACCTCCGGGCTGTACATCAGCGGCTCGAACGGCCCGAACACCGGGGCCTTGCGCGCGGCCAGGAAGTCGGCAGCGGCCTGCTTCTGCGCCGGCGTGTAGTCGGCAGGCGGAATGGTTGGGAACCGCTCCTCGGCATGGCCCGGCGCGGCGGCGGCCAGCGTCGCGGCAGTCAGCAGCGCCGGAGCGGCAGGCATGCGGGGAAGGCGTGTCATCGGCGGCTCCTGCGGCGCGGTATCGGACCGCGCCATTCGTCGCACCGCGCCACGCCCCGCGCAACCGGCCC
>CAXTDP010000991.1:0-2116 GCA_964242295.1 uncultured Acetobacteraceae bacterium
CCAAGCGCCTGGCCGGGCTGCTGGACAAGGAGGGCGTGGCCTACGACGTCGCCTCGTACCGCGACGCGCCGCCAGGCCTGCGCATCTGGGGCGGCGCCACCGTGGAAACGTCGGACATTCAGGCCCTGCTGCCGTGGGTCAAATGGGCCTACGCCTCGGTGGCCAGGGACGCCGGGGCATGACGGCGCCGCGTGTCCTGATCAGTGACAAGCTGTCCCCCGCAGCGGTCGAGGTATTCCGCAGCCGGGGCGTGGACGCGGACCTACGCCCCGGGTTGTCGCCAGCGGAATTGCGCGCCTGCATCGGCGGCTACGACGGCCTGGCTATACGCAGCGCCACCAAGGTCACGCGGGAGGTGCTGGATGCCGCGCCTCGCCTGCGCGTGGTCGGGCGTGCCGGGATCGGTGTGGACAACGTGGACGTAAAGTCCGCGACCGCCCGGGGCGTCGTGGTGATGAACACGCCGAACGGCAACGCCACCACGACGGCCGAGCACGCCATCGCCATGATGTTCGCGCTGGCCCGGCAGATCCCGGAGGCCACCGCCAGCACCCGCGCTGGCCGGTGGGAAAAGAACCGCTTCCTGGGCGTCGAGCTGACCGGCAAGACCCTGGGGCTGATCGGCTGCGGCAACATCGGCGCCATTGTCGCCAACCGCGCGGTCGGGCTGCATATGCGGGTGATTGCCTACGACCCTTATCTGACCGAGGCGCGGGCCGTCGCGTTGGGCGTCGAGAAGGTGGAGCTGCCGGACCTGCTGGCCCGCGCCGATGTCATCACCCTGCACACGCCGCTGACCGACGCCACCCGCAACATCCTGTCCCGCGGCGCCCTGGCCGCCTGCAAGCGTGGCGTCCGCATTGTCAATTGCGCCCGCGGCGGCCTGGTGGACGAGAAGGCGCTGGTGGAGGCGCTCGCCAGCGGCCACGTCGCCGGCGCCGCCCTGGACGTGTTCGAGACCGAACCGGCCACCACCAGCCCGCTGTTCGCCTGCGAAAACGTGGTGTGCACGCCGCACCTCGGCGCTGCCACCACCGAGGCGCAAGAGAACGTCGCGCTGCAGGTGGCGGACCAGATGGCCGACTTCCTACTGACCGGCGCGGTGTCCAACGCCGTCAACATGGCGTCGCTGTCGGTGGAGGAGGCGCCACGGCTGCGACCATACATGGAGTTGTGCCGCCTGCTGGGCGCGTTTGCCGGGCAGATGACGGCGGCCGACCGGGGGGCATTGCGCAGCCTCGCCATCGAATACGAAGGTCAGGCTGCGGCGCTGAACCACCGTCCGCTGACGGCGGCGGCGGTCGCCGGGTTGCTCGGCCCGCTGATGGAGGGCGTCAACATGGTGAACGCGCCGGTGATTGCGCGGGAGCGGGGGATGGACGTCGCCGAGACCGTGCACGACCGCCCCAGCGAGTATCAGACCCTCGTGCGCCTGACGGTGTCGTCGGATCGGGAGGGTCAATCCGATGGAACCAGCCGCCTGACCCGCAGCGTTGCCGGGACATTGTTCGGCGCCGCCAGCCCGCGGCTGGTGGAGATCAAGGGGATCAAGGTCGAGGCGGATTTTGGCCGGCACATGCTGTATGTGACAAACCAGGACCGCCCGGGCTTCATTGGCCGTTTCGGCGCGGCGCTGTCGGACGCCGGCATCAACATCGCAACCTTCCACCTGGGCCGTGCCGCCGCGGGCGGGGATGCGATCTGCCTCGCATCGGTGGATACCCCGGTGCCTGAGGCCGTGCTGCATCAGGTGCGCGCGCTGCCGCTGGTGGTGCAGGCGACGACCCTGCAGTTCTAGGCTATACGCCGCCTCCTATGACCGATGACCTGCCCCCGAATCCGGCGCTGCTGCCGGCTGGCCTGCACGACCTGTTACCTCCTGAGGCGGAAACGGAGGCCGCAACTGTGTCCGCACTGATGCAGGCGTTCGCCGCGCATGGCTATGACCGGGTCAAGCCGCCTCTGCTGGAGTTCGAGGATGGGCTGCTGGCCGGCGCCGGCAGCGCCATGCAGGATCAGGCATTCCGCGTCATGGACCCGGCGACCCACAGGATGATGGGCGTGCGCGCGGACATGACGCCGCAGGTGGCGCGCATTGCCTCCACGCGCATGGCCG
>CAXTDP010000992.1:0-2111 GCA_964242295.1 uncultured Acetobacteraceae bacterium
ATGCCCGGCGCCCGAGAGCTTGTCGCCACCATGCGCGCCCACGGCGCCGTCACGGCGCTGGTATCCGGCGGCTTCACCTTCTTCACCGGCCGGGTCGCGGCCATGCTGGGCTTCGACCACCACCGGGCCAACGTGCTGCTGGACGACGGCGCGGCGCTGCTGGGCACTGTGGGCGAGCCGATCCTGGACCGCGGCGCCAAGCTGGCCGCGCTGCACGAGTTCGCCGCCGCCGCCGGTGTCGGGATGGCGGACGCCCTGGCAGTAGGCGACGGAGCAAACGACCTGGCGATGATCCGCGCCGCCGGGCTAGGCGTCGCCTACCATGCAAAGCCGATCGTTGCGGCCGAGGCATCAGTAAAGATCGAGCACGCCGGCCTGCGGGCGCTGCTGTTCATGCAGGGCTATCCCGCCAGCAGCTTCGTGGGTGTCTAGGGACGTGACCAAACCTTCCTCGGCAGCACCTCCACACCGCGAGGAGCATCCCGACATGGCAAGCCAGGGTCTGCCAATACCAGTCTCCGCTTCGCCCGCCACCTGCACCGCCAAGCCGCAAGCGGCTCGCGATGACAAGACTCCTGCAACGGCGCACGGTCACAAGTCTGCCTCTGCGCCCAAGGAAACCGTGCCTTCGGCGCATGACGGCGCACGGCCTCCACCCGCCCCCAATGACGGGCCCCCTGCATTGGAACCCATCGGCCCACTGACCCCACGCCTGGATCGCCTGCTAACCCTGAACAACGCCCATGCCGCCGAGCTTTCCCTGTTGGACGCCGGCCGCCTGGCCCACCTCCTGCGCCAAGCCTTCTGGGCAGCACGCATCGGCGACGCAGACGCCTTCATGGTCATGCTGGACCAGTCCGCCGACTACGACAGCCCGAACCACCGCTGGTTCCGCGACCGCTACCCACGTTTTGCTTATGTGGACCGCATCGTCGTCTCCCCTGCCGCCCGGGGTCGCGGCCTGGCGTGGGCGCTCTATGCCGGCGCGATGCAGGCCGCCGCAGCCGCCGGGCACACCGCCATCACCGCGGAGGTCAACAGCGACCCGCCCAATCCCGCCTCCGCCGCCCTCCACGCCGCCCTCGGCTTCCAGCAGGTCGGCACCGCCAGCATCCACGGCGGCGCCAAAACCGTGCGCTACCTGATGCGGGTGCTGCCATGATCCGCGACGCCGCCGCCCTGATCGCCGCCGGCCTGGCGCCGGAGGCGGACCGCGCCGCGCTGGACCAGGTAGGCGCGCGCTACGCCGTCGCCATCCCCCCCGCCATGCAGGCCCTCATCCAGGACCCCACGGACCCCATCGGCCTCCAATTCATCCCCCACCCCGACGAGCTGCTCCTCGCCCCCAACGAGGACCCGGACCCCATAGGCGACGACGCCCTTTCCCCCGTCCCCGGCATCGTCCACCGCTACGCCGACCGCGCCCTGCTGAAACCCCTGCTAATCTGCCCGGTCTACTGCCGCTTCTGCTTCCGCCGCGAGCACGTCGGCCCCGGCGGCGGCCTGCTGACCGACGCCCAGCTCGACACCGCCTACGCCTGGCTGCGCGCCCACCCCGCCATACGCGAGGTCATCCTGACCGGCGGCGACCCGCTGATGCTCTCCCCCCGGCGCCTGTCCGCCATCCTCGCCGCCCTGTCCGCCATCCCGCACATCGAGCTGCTCCGCATCCACACCCGCGTCCCCGTCGCCGACCCGGCCCGCGTCACCCCCGCCCTCGCCGCCGCGCTGGAGTCCGCAACCCCGCTCTGGATGGTCGTCCACGCCAACCACGCCCGCGAGTTCACCCCCGGCGCCAACGCCGCCCTCCGCCGCATCACCACCGCCGGCGCCCCGCTGCTAGGCCAGTCCGTGCTGCTGCGCGGCGTGAACGACAGCCCCGACGCCCTGGAGGCGCTGTTCCGCGCCATGCTGCGCGCCCGGGTGAAACCCTACTACCTGCACCAGCTCGACCCCGCCCCAGGCACCGCCAGGTTCCACGTCCCGATCCCCGAGGGCCAAGCCATCCTCGCGGCCCTCCGTGGCCGCGTCACCGGCCTGGCCTGGCCGACCTATGTGCTGGACATCCCCGGCGGCCACGGCAAGGTCCCCATCGGTCCCACCTACCTCGA
>CAXTDP010000993.1:0-2111 GCA_964242295.1 uncultured Acetobacteraceae bacterium
CCCAGCCAGTCCGCGTGCAGGTCGTAGGGGCCGTCGGGGGTTTCGACCTGGAGGGTCACGCCGTCGGGGCGGCTGCTGACGCCGGCGACCCGGTGGCGCCAGCGGAGGTCCACCCGGCCGGTGGCAGCGCAGGCTTCGACCAGCCATTCCTCGGCGTAGTACTGCTGCAGGTTGATGAAAGCCGGGTATTCGTGGCCGTCGTCCGGCTGCAGGTCGAAGTCGAAGAGTTGGCGGTCGCCGTGGAACACCCGGCCGACGTTCCAGGTGATGCCCTTGGCGAGCATGCGCTGGCCCAGGCCCAGGCGCCCGAAGATCTCCAGGGTGCGCTTGGCGAAGCAGATGGCGCGTGAGCCGGTGCTGACGCTGTCGTCGTCGTCCAGCAGCACGACCGGTAGCCCGCGTTGCGCCAGGTCGAGGGCCAGGGTCAGGCCGACCAGGCCGCCGCCGACCACCGCCACGGGATGGTGCTCTCCCGCGCTGCCCCGCGGGGACGGTGCGTAGCGGGGAGGAGCGTGGGGCATCAGGCTTCCGCGGTCGGCACCGGGGCACCCTGCTGCAGGGCGCGCCACATCTCGATGTCGCGCTCGGCGGTCCAGATGCGGGGGTGGTCGAGGCCGCGGGCCTCGTCCCAGGCACGGGTGACGTTGAAGGGCATGCAGTGCTCGAAGATGACCCAGTGGCCGTACTTGGGGCGCATCTCGGACATGGCCTGGTCGAAGACGGCCTTGAGCGGGGCGTCGCCGGCGGAGGCGCGCTTGACGATGGCGAACAGGTCGGAGGTGAAGGCGCGGGTGCCTTCGATGCCCTCCTGGCATTCTTGGGGGTTCATAAGGCTGCGGCCGCGGCCGGGCACCAGGGCCTCGGCGCCCAGGGCCTGCACGGCGGCGAGGGTGGCGGGCCAGTCGGTGAAGTGGGCGTCGCCGCAGTAGGGGGTGGCGCCGAACTCCACCACGTCGCCGCTGAAGAGGACGCGCTCCTTGGGGAGCCAGACGACGGTGTCGCCGGCGGTGTGGCTGCGGCCGATGTGGATGATCTGCACCTCGCGCTGGCCTAGGTACAGGGTCATGCGGCGGTGGAAGGTGAGGCCGGGCCAGGTGAGGCCGGGGATGGAGTCCTTGCCGCGGAACAGGCGGGGGAAGCGGCCGATCTCGCTGTCGGCGTCCTGCTGGCCGCGCTCGGCGATCATGTCGCGGCAGGTGTCGGAGGCGATGATTTCGGCACCCTTGTAGCCGCTGGCGCCGAGGACGCGGACGGCGTGGTAGTGGGTCAGGACGACGTGGCGGATGGGCTTGTCGGTGACGGTGCGGATGCGGGCGATGACGTCGGCGGCCATGGCGGGGGTGGCCTGGGCGTCCACGACGAGGACGCTGTCGTCGCCGATGACGACGCCGCTGTTGGGGTCGCCCTCGGCGGTGTAACCGTAGAGGCCTGGGGCCAGCTCGTTGAAGCTGATGGCCTTGTCGGCGAGGTCCTTGGTGCTGGCGAAGCCTGACATGGACGGAGCCTGCGGTGGTGGCGGGTGGAGCCTAGGCCAGGGCGCGGGGGGATTCAACGCGGGCTGCTTGGCGAGCAGCATCCCCGAACCAACGGCGCCGGAGCTTGGGTCAGGCAGAAGCGTGCGGCATTGCTTAATCAGCCATGCCCGCAGAACGGCATCCACCGGTCGCGTGGCGACGGCCTTTCGAGCTACGGCGCTTTGCTTCCGGGCGAGCGCAGCCTTCACACCTGCGTCTTCTGTCCGGGGCTTGTGGTCCGGAATGCCCTGCATCGCCTGCCGGCGAGGTTGCCCGCCATCGAGCCTGCAGGGGTTGGACTGCCTTCCTCCTGACCGGCACCGGGTTCACCGGGGCTTGGGCGGTCCGCCACGGCAGGCAAGCCGCGTCCGACGGTTTGAACGCTTCCGAGGTTGGGCCGATACCGGCAGTTTCGGAGCCGCCGCGCCTGCCTGGTGCGGCTACCCGGCTTACCCGACGTGGCGGCGGGTGGGGTTCTGCTGCTTGGGAGGCTGCGAAGCGGCTGCCGGGCGTTCTGAACGATCCGGCAGCCTGGCCTGCAAGGCGTCGTCAGCCGGGCGCGGCGCCGCCGTCGAGCGCGACTGATGACGCGATGGC
>CAXTDP010000994.1:0-2102 GCA_964242295.1 uncultured Acetobacteraceae bacterium
TGCCCCGGCTGCAGGGACGGCGCGTGCTGCTGGTGGACGACGTGATCAGCACTGGCAGCTCCGCCCAGGCCGGGCTGGCGCTGCTGCGGGCTGCGGGGATTACGCCGGTGGGTTTGGCGGTCGCGATGATCCAGGGAGAGGCTTGGCGGGCGGCTTGGCCGGCGGAGGCGCCCGTGGTGGGGGCTTTCGGCACGCCGCGGTTCCGCAGGGTTGCCGGGGGTTGGGAGCCTATCGTCGAGCGATCATGTCAATCTCCACGATCCCACCCCGCGCCAGCCCCGTGACGCCCACCGTGGTCCGCGCCGGCAGCCGGTCCCGCGGGAAGTAGCTCGCATACAGCGTGTTCATCGCCGCATAGTCCCGGTCGAACTGCGTCAAAAACACCCGCACGCACACCACGTCCGCCAAGCTTGCGCCGGCGCCGCGCAGGGCGCGTTGCAGGTTGTCCATCACCTTATGCGTCTGCGCCTCGATCCCCTCCGGCAGGGGCAGCGAGTCGTCGCCGGGGTCAGTGGCAAGCTGCCCGGTGACGAACAGCCAGCCGTCGCGCTCGACGATGTGGCTGTAGGGCGCCACGGGCTTGGGCGCATCGGGGATCATGTGGAAGATCGGGCCGGTCATGCTGGACGCTCCTGGTGCGATGGCCCGGCGTAACGCTGCAGGAACTGTCGTGCGCGTTCAGTCCGCGGGGCAGTGAAAAAACGGTGCGGGTCCGCCGTCTCGACGATGCGGCCGGCGTCCATGAACACGACGCGGGTCGCGGCGTCACGGGCGAAGGCCATCTCGTGCGTGACCACCACCATCGTCATGCCCTCCCGCGCTAGGCCCTGCATGACGGCCAGGACCTCACCCACCAACTCGGGGTCGAGCGCGCTGGTCGGCTCGTCGAACAGCAGCAGCTCCGGCCGCATCATCAGGGCGCGCACGATGCCGACGCGCTGCTTCTGGCCGCCGGACAGCCGGGCTGGGTAGGCGTCGCGCTTGTCCTGCAGGCCGACCTTGGCGAGCAGCGCCTCCGCCTCCGCCAGCACCTCGGCCCGCGGGCGGCGCTGGGCGTGGCATGGGGCCTCGGTGATGTTTTGCAGCACTGTCATGTGCGGCCACAGGGCGAAGTGCTGGAACACCATGCCCATGCGGGTGCGGAGCTGCGCCAGCTCGCGGTCGGACATGGCGATGTTGCCGCCGGGCCGCAGGCCGACCTGGACGCCGCCGAGATGGACCTGGCCGCGGTCCGGACGCTCCAGCCAGTTGATGCAGCGCAGCAGCGTGGACTTGCCAGAGCCGGACGGGCCGAGCACGCAGACCGTCTCGCCCCGGGCCACGTCGAGGTCTATGCCGTCCAGCACGGTGTTGGCGCCGAACTCCTTGCCCAGCCCGCGGACACGGAGGACCGTTTCAGTCATCGCATGACCGCCGCCCGCCGGCTCGCCAGGCCGACCCCGCCCTCTACCGCCAGGCACAGCAGCCAGTATAGGCCGACGGCGGCGATGAAGGAGGCGAAGGGGACGTAGTACGTCGCCTGGATGGCCGTCGCCGCGTGGGTCAGCTCCTGCACGGCGATGATGGTCAGGAAGGCGCTGTCCTTGACCACCTGGATCACCTGGTTGCCGAGCGTCGGCAGCGCCGCGAACACCACCGGCGGCAGGATGACCCGGCGGAACAGCCCGAACCCGTGGAAGCCGAACGCCCGCCCGGCCTCGATGGTCTCCGCCGGCAGGCCCAGCCACGCGCCGCGCAGCAATTCCGCCATGTAGGCCATGTGGTAGACCACGAGCGCCAGCAGGCCGGAGGTCCAGTTGCCCAGTTGCAGCCCAAGGGACGGCAGGCCGAAGTAGATCAAGTAGGCGAACAGCAGGAACGGCACGCAGCGCATCGCGTCCACCAGGCCGCGCGCCGCCCAGGCCACCGGCGGACGCCGCGACATCAGCCCGGTGGATAGCATCGCCCCAAGCGCCAGCGCCGCGGCGGAGGCCAGGGCGGAGATCAGCAGCGTCGCCAGGAACCCGTCCAGCAGCAGCGCTCGCTGTTGCCAGACGATGACGAACTCCTCAATCATGGAGCACGGGTCCTGCTTCCTGCTCCCTCTCCCTCCGGGAGAGGGC
>CAXTDP010000995.1:0-2099 GCA_964242295.1 uncultured Acetobacteraceae bacterium
CGCTACTGTCCATGCTGGCCCGCTACACACGATGCGACGTGGCAGTGATCGCGCTGGTCGGCGAGCGAGGGCGCGAGTTGCGGGAGTTCATCGAGGACGACCTTGGTGAGGCTGGCCTGGCACGGTCCGTCGTGGTCGTCGCGACATCTGACCAGCCGCCGCTGATGCGCCGCGAGTGCGCGTATGCGGCGACGTCGGTCGCGGAGCATTTCCGCAAACAAGGCAAGTCGGTCCTGCTGCTGATGGACAGCGTGACCCGGTTCTGCCTGGCGCTGCGCGAGATCGGCCTGGCCGCCGGCGAGCCGCCGGCTACTCGCGGGTATCCGCCCAGCGTGTTCGCCGAGCTGCCGCGCCTGCTGGAGCGCGCGGGGCCGGGGCCGGACCGCGGGCCGGACTCCGGCCGCATCACAGCGCTGTTCACCGTATTGGTGGAGGGTGACGACCATAACGAACCCGTGGCGGACGCCGTGCGCGGCATCTTGGACGGCCACGTGATCCTGGACCGGCGCATCGGCGAAGGCGGGCGCTATCCCGCGGTGGACGTGCTGCGGTCGCTGTCCCGCACCGTGCCGGGCTGCCTGGACCCGGCGGAAGCGGCGCTGGTCCGCCGCGCCCGTGCCGCCCTGTCGCTGCACGCCGACATGGCGGACCTGGTGCGCCTGGGCGCCTACCGTGCCGGAACCGATCCGGCGACGGACGAGGCGCTGCGCCTCGCCCCGCGGATCGAGGCCGTGCTGCGCCAAATGAAGGGGGAACGCAGCACCCTGCCCGAAGCCTTTGCCGCCCTGCATGAAGCGATGGAGCCTGCCGATGCCGCGTGACCCTTTGGACACCCTTGCCCGCATACGCCGCCTGGCGAATGAGGAGGCGCTGGCCGCCCTGGCCTGCGCCCTGCAGATCGAGGGAAAGGCCGATGACCTGGCCAAGCAGGCCGAGCGCATCATCGCAACCGAGCTGGTCGCCGCTGGCGCCCTGGACGGGGACGACGGCGTGGTGGAGGCGTTCGCGGCCTGGCTGCCCGGCGCCCGGCAACGCGCCTACCAGGCGCGGGAAGCCTGCGAGCGCGCCCAGGCCGACGTCGCCCGCGCCCGCGCCGTGCTGGCGATGACCCGTGCCGCGATGGAGGCGGTGGCCACCCTAGCCAAGGAGCAGGCGGCGCGCCGTGCTGCCGCCGCGGCGAGGCAGGAGCAGCATGCCCTGGACGACGCCACCCGGGGACGGGGGGGACTGTCACCGCTGTAAGGACGCCCGCAGCCGCTTTGATCTGGCCGCGGAACGCCGGATGTGGTCTTTGCGGGCGACTCGGCGCCATTGGACAGGGAAATACAGCGTGCGGATTGCAATGATCGGTGGCGGCTACGTGGGCCTGGTGTCCGGCGCCTGTTTCGCCGACCTCGGGGTCGAGGTTGCAGTGGTCGAGGTGGACCCGGCCAAGCTCGCAGCACTCTCGGACGGGCGCATCCCGATCTACGAGCCGGGCCTGGACCGGCTGGTGGCGGAGAACGTGGCCGCCGGCCGCCTGAGTTTCGGCAACGACCTGGGGGCGGCGGTTGCCGGGGCGGAGGCCGTGTTCATCGCGGTCGGCACCCCGACCCGGCGCGGCGACGGCCATGCCGACGTGTCCTATGTCAACGCCGCGGCGGAGCAGGTGGCGAAGGCGCTGACCGGCTATGCCGTCGTCGTCACCAAGTCCACGGTCCCCGTCGGCACGGGACGGCGGATCGAGGAGATCATGCGCCGCGCCCGCCCGGACGGCGAGTTCGACGTCGCCAGCAACCCCGAGTTCCTGCGGGAGGGCAGCGCCATCGGCGACTTCATGCGCCCGGACCGGGTGGTGATCGGCACCGACAGCGAACGGGCGCGGGAGGTGCTGCGGCGCTTGTATCGTCCGCTATATCTGATCGAGGCGCCGATCCTGTTCACGTCGCTTGAGACGGCCGAACTGACCAAGTATGCCGCAAACTCGTTCCTGGCGATGAAGGTGACGTTTATCAACGAGATGGCTGACCTGTGCGAGCGCGTCGGCGCCGACGTGCACGACGTGGCGCGCGGCATCGGGCTGGACGGGCGGATCGGCCGCAAGTTCCTGCATCCCGGGC
>CAXTDP010000996.1:0-2094 GCA_964242295.1 uncultured Acetobacteraceae bacterium
CGCGGCGGACGGCGCGCCAGGCCAGCACCGCGAAGGCCGCCAGCGCCGCGAGGGCAAGCAGCAGGCGTGGCCAGGCTGGGAGCATCGCCGGCACGTCCAGGAGTGCCACCACGCCATAGGCGCCCAGCAGGCCGAGGGGCGGCCAGGCCGCGGGCCAGGCCTGTTCCCACCAAAGCGCCAGCCGGGCGAGCCGGCGCTTGCGCGCCAGGGCTTGCATGCCGGCGTCCGGCGGGGTGGTGCTCACCCGAACCAGTCCGGGGCGGTTTCCGCGGCCCACAGCGCCTCGATTGGCTGCCGGGCGCGGATCACCGACCAGCGGCTGCCGTCCACCATCACTTGGGCGGCCAGCGGCCGTGAGTTGTAGGTGCTGCTCATGACGGAACCATATGCTCCCGCATCCAGGATCGCCAAGCGCGCATTGACGTCGAGCTGCGGCAGGGCACGGCCTCGCGCAAAGGTGTCGCCGCTTTCGCACACGGGGCCGACGATGTCGGCGGGCAGGGCCGGGCGCTGGGCGTCCACCGCCGAGACCGGGACGATGCCGTGCCAGGCGTCATACATGGCGGGCCGGGCCAGGTCGTTCATCGCGGCGTCCAGCACCACGAAGCGGCGGCCGGCGGTGGTCTTGGAGAGGATCACCGAGGTCAGCAGGATGCCAGTCGGGGCGACCAGCCAGCGGCCTGGCTCGATGGCGAGGCGGAGGTCGAGGCCGGCGAAGGCGGTGCGTATGGCTCCGGCGAAGGCGGCGGGGGTGCCGACCGGCTCGTTGCGGTAGGGGATGCCGAGGCCGCCGCCGCAGTCCACGACGTCCACGGCGTGGCCGGCGGCGCGCAGGGTGCGCACCAGGGCGGCGGTGCGGGCGTAGGCGGCGCGGTAGGGCGCCATGGACATGATCTGACTGCCGATGTGCAGCGCCAGGCCGACCGGGTGCAGGCCGGGCAGGGCGGCGGCGTGGGCATACAGCGCCGCGGCGTCGTCGTAGGCAATGCCGAACTTGTTGTCGGCCCGGCCGGTGGTGATCTTGGCGTGGGTGCCGGCGTCCACGTCGGGGTTGATGCGCAGGGCCACCCGGGCGGTGGCGCCCATGCCGGCGGCGATGGCGGAGAGCATCGCCAGCTCCTCGGCGCTTTCGGCGTTGATCTGGCCGACGCCGGCCTGCAGGGCGTCGCGCAGCTCGGGCGCGGACTTGCCGACGCCGGAGAAGACGATGTGGCCGGGGGGTATGCCGGCACGTAGGGCGCGCTGCATCTCGCCGCCGCTGACCACGTCGGCTCCGGCGGCGCCCTGGGCCATCAGGCGGAGGACTGCGAGGTGGTCGTTGGCCTTCACGGCGTAGTGGACCTGCATCGGCAGGGCGGCCATCGCGTCCTGCAACTGGCGCAGGCGTCCGCGGATGCAGTTGGCGGACAGGACCCAGGTTGGGGAGCCTACTGCGTCGGCTATGGCGTTGAGGGGTACGCCCTCGATCAGCAGGCCGTCCATGGCGTGCATGGACAGGTGCGGACGGGCGGCGATCAGCTCGGCGGTTGTGGGATCGGGGTCTGGGGCGAGGGCGAGGGGGGCTGGCATCCCTTATCATTAGGGAACGCGGCGGGCGCGATCCAGGCTGGTTCTTCTCGCTCCGGGAGAGGGGTGGGAGGCAGACAGCGCGCGTTTGACCCGTGCTGGACCGGGCTGCGGTGGGATGGGGTGGCGCTTGCGGTCTCCCTCACCCCGGTCCTCTCCCGGGGGGAGAGGGAGAACTGAGTCTGCTCAGCGGGAGGGGTAGGAGCGGGGGTAGGTGATCTCTGCCGCTGGTCCTGGGGGGGAAGGGGCGCCCTTCTTGCCGCAGGAGGCCAGGAGGACCAGGGCGATCAGCGCGGCGGTCCTCATGCCAGCGCTTCCTGCCACCGTGCTGCCTGGGCCGCCACGTTGGCGGGGGCGGTGCCGCCGTAGCTGGTGCGGCTGGCGACCGAGGCCTCCACCGTCAGCACGCCGAACACGTCGGCGGTGATGCCAGGCTCCTCTGACTGCATCTCGGCCAGGGTCAGGGCGGCCAGGTCCACGCCGCGCGCCTCGGCCCGGGCGACCAGGCGGCCGGTGACGTGGTGGGCG
>CAXTDP010000997.1:0-2084 GCA_964242295.1 uncultured Acetobacteraceae bacterium
GACCGGCCAGGGTCATCCGCACTGGCTCACCCTGTTGGGCTTGGGACCGCTTCAGTCCCAACGAGCTTGACCCGGGGCGGCTCGCCGCCGCCCGCTCACAACACCTTTCCACCGAAATCCTGCCCTCGCTGGCCAGCGGTTTCCGTGCGCCTTGTGCAACCCAAAAAGGCCGGATTCTGAACCACGCCACTTGGTGCCTTGATCCCGGACCACTGCCGCCGTTGGTGGACCAGTTCACTGGTCACCTGGCCAGCCTCGGTCACACTGCCCTCACGGTGCGCGGCTATGGCGATGCGGCCCGCCATTTCTCGGTTTGGCTCCAGCGATTGGGCGTCGCCATCGCCCATGTCGATGGCAACGCCACCATGGCGCCGCTCGGCCTGTAATGAGGAAAGTTCCAGGTGCCCGACAAGCTACTGGCAATGCTGAGGAACGCCGGCCGAAGCTGAAATTATGCGGAGCGGAACGGCCCGATGCACCGCCTGGCTGCTGCCTCCCGGACCAGAGCTCCGCATAACCAGGCACTCCACATAACGGCGCATATCCGTGGTTCCTGCAGTCAGCCACACCCGCACGCCAGACGGCGTCGGGATCATCCGCGCAACGCCGCCAGCACGCGCCGCAGCGCGGCCTGGTTCACGTCCGCACCCACCCGGGCCTGCCGGCCGTCGCCCAACTCGATCTCGATCAGGCCTGCCTGAGACCGGGCCGGCGCTTGCGGCGATGCGGGCGAAGTCGGCTCGGGACGGGATAGGCCAGGCGCCGCCAGGGGTACGCCAAGCATCTGCACCGGCATGAACACCGGCATCTCAGCGGCAACCAGCACGCCGTCACGCACCTGCCGCCGCCAGGTAAACAGCAAGCTCTCGCACACGCCGTGACGGGCCGCGACCGCCCGCACCCGCGCACCAGGTTCCGCCATCTTCGCAACCAGCCGCAACTTGTCCTGCACACTCCAGTGCCGCCGCCGCTCCCGGCCAGTGATGATCTCCACCACGCCATCCATGCCCACACCTCACACGCCAACTTAACCAGCGATCCAAGACGACAAACGGCTCACGCCCAGGCGGCCCTCGCCGGATGGATACGCTCAGCCGGCGTGCAGCGATGCTGGAGGTGCCGTGGCCGGGGAATGCCGAAGCTGGGGCTGGCAGCGAGCCCACGTACCTGCTGGTGGACAGCACGGGCCTGAAGCTGTGCGGCAAGGGCGAGTGGCTGCTTGAGAAGCATGGGACGGCGACACGCCGGTCGTGGCGCATGCTGCACCTGGGCGTGGACGCCGAAACTGGTCGGATCGTGGCGTCAACGATGACCACCAAGGACGTGGACGATGCGTCGCAAGCCCGTCCCTTGCTCGATCAGGTATGTGAACCGGCTCGCAACCGTGACCCCGCTCAACCTTCTACCTAGTGCATTGACCTAACCTAATAAAATGGACTTTGGGTGGGGTCACGACCGGCGCCAGTTGTGACCCCAACCACCACGGCTTTCTACTTCGTAAAGCAAATACTTGAAGCGTTTTGGGAAGGGAGCATCGGTCAGCGCTGATCTACAAGCCAGTGCAGCTTCGTCCAAACAGAAGGTGATGTTACCCCGCTGGCATAGCCCCGCCTCGTAGGCCGGCCAGTTTGTGACCCGGTGACGCGCCCGCGGAATACGATGGCGGCGCGCGGCATTGTGCTTGAATGGCATGGCAGGAACATACCTTCCCCGCCAGGGTCCGGCTATCTGAGCATCCATGTTGGGGTGGACGGCCCCGCGGCATCTTGTGCCAAGGTTTGGTTGTCAACATCCGAACCTGAAGGACCGTCCGCATGAACCTTAAGCGCATTGGCCTCGATACGTCCAAGGCCGTGTTCACCCTGCATGGCGTGGACCACGACGAGAAAGCCGTGCTGCGCCGCAACATGAGACGGGCGGAGATGGAGGCGTTCTTCGCCAAGCTGCCGCCGACGCAGGTGGCGCTGGAGGCGTGCGGCGGCTCGCACCATTGGGGCCGCAAGCTGACCACCCTGGGCCACACGGTGCAGCTGATCCCGCCGCAGTACGTCAAGCCGTTCGTCCGGCGCGGCAAGAACGACCGC
>CAXTDP010000998.1:0-2081 GCA_964242295.1 uncultured Acetobacteraceae bacterium
GCCTCACCGAAGCCGCATGCTACCCAGCCTGAAAAGGCCAAAGTCGAGCTAAGGAGACACGAGATAGTAAGACTTAGTCGGCGAGAAGCTTACGGGTGTGTCGGAGGTCGGGTCGTATTTCCGCATATTTGTGGCAGTCATCGCCACCCCGACAACGTTGCCCCCGGTTAAAGCAATACGCGCGAGGCCATTGTTGACAGATGCGAGTGGCGTCCGCTTCCAACGTGCAACCATGACGACCGCATCCGCCTGGGCGACAAACGGCAATGCGTCATCAATGACCGTGACCGGCGGAGTGTCGAGGATGACCACTGCGTAGCGCTGGCGGGCTGCTGTCAGAATGGGCTGGACACGATCGGGCATCAGCAAGGCGCCGGGATCGCTGACATGGTCACCGGCCGCCAGCACGTCTACCCCGGTATCGCCACGGATGATGCACGCCTCGAGCGGCGTCCCAGTAAGGCATTGTGCCAGACCGCTTGTGCCATCAAGCCCTAAGTGTTGGGTCAAGCCGCGACGTCGCATGTCGGCGTCCACCAGCAATACGCGCTGTCCGCCCTCCGCCAGCGCGCCGGCATAGGCCGCAGCCAGCATGGTCTTGCCGTCGCCGGGCAATGCCGATGCGAACACGGTAACCTGTGGGCTATGGTTGTCACACCGGAACGCGATGGAGTTCCGCAAGCGGTGCAGCGCGGCAGCAAGATAGGTTCCGGGAGCCGGCGGCACGGGGCGACCGCGGACCGAGGTTTTGAGCCAGGGTATGGCGGCCAGTCCCGGCAGCCCGCACGCGTCGCCGATGTCGCCGAGGGTTGCGGCCCGGCGGCGGTTCAGCAGATCGGCTACAAGGGCCGCCACGCCACCCAGAACCGACGCCGCCATCACTGAAATGGCGAGCAGAAGCCCCCGGCGCGGATAGGACGGCCGCAATGGCAGCGTGGCAGTAGAGACTGTCCGTGTGTCGGAGTCCTGAAGCTGTCCCTGGATACTGACCTGCTTCGAGCGCAGTAGCAGGTCATCATACAGGTGACGGTCAACTTCCACCTCCCGCTCGATCTGGGTTGCGATGAGTTCGTCATTGCTCGTCACTCCCAGTTTGGCACTGGCGTCGTCGAGTTGCGACTGAAGCTGGGCGACATTCTGCCGGGCGATTGCTGCGTCGTTCTCGGCCGAGGCCGCCAGGCGCTGCGTTTCACCGGCGATCCGGGCCTGCACGTCGGCCAACCCCTTGCGCTCGGCAAGCAGTGGCGGGTAGCCAGAGCCATAATTCTGCTCCATCGAAGCGATGCGCTGGGTGGAGACTGCCTGGCGCTCGCGCAGGCGTTGCAGCAGTTCTGAAGATAAGGTGGCGGTGTCCGCCATCGGCCTGCCGCCGTCCACACCACGCAGCGCCGCTTGACGCGTTTCCTTGCGCACCAGATCGGACCGCGCTTCGTTGAGCTGAACGGTGATGGAGGCAAGCTGACGTGAAACGATCGTTTCACCACCGGTGCGCAGCAATTTGTTGGCTTGACGGAACATTTTCTGCCGGCTTTCGGCGACCAGCAGTTTGCGGTGCAAGGCCGTAAGCTCGGAGTCAAACCAGGCTTCGGTTTGCTTGATTAGTCGCCCGCGAGCAGCAAGCTGGGTTTCCTGGTATATCGCCAAATGACGGCTCAAGACGCGCTGCGCGAACACTGGGTCGGGAGCCGAAAACGACGCGGAGATTATAGACGACTTCCCGTCAGAATAGGCGCTAAACAGGTCCTTGTAACGCGCAACTGCCGCCTCGACCGAGGGCACTGGCGTCGCGCTCGCAAAAATTGGCTCGAGCCAGCTCTGCAGGCGTCCAGGTAAACGACTCATCGCCGCGTGTATCAACCGCTCAACAACGCCAGGCTTGGCTCGAAACGCCGGGTCGTTTTGTAGGTCCATGTTTACGACGACGTGATAGGCGATCTCGTTGCTGGTTAGGATGTGCATCTGACTGCGTACGAAGTTAAGGTCCGATCCAATCGGCTCATCCTGGACCAAGCGGAAATTGGCAGCGGGGAGTGTCAAAAACCTGGGGCAACCTACTTGCCTTTGTCGGGCTGAACAGCCTG
>CAXTDP010000999.1:0-2080 GCA_964242295.1 uncultured Acetobacteraceae bacterium
TGCGCGCCCTTGGCCTGTCGGACGACGCGGCGTCGCGCACCTTGCGCCTGGGGCTAGGACGCTTTACCTCCGCCGCCGATGTTGATTGGGCGGCCAACGCCCTGCTTGACGCCGTTCACCAGTATGCCGAGGCCCCCTGATGCCTAAGATGACCTTTGTCGAACGCAACGGCGCCGCGCGCGAGGTGGAGGCGCCGCTCGGTCTGTCGGTGCTGGAGATCGCCCACCGGCACGGGGTGGATATCGAGGGGGCGTGCGAGGGTTCGCTGGCGTGCAGCACCTGCCACGTGATCGTGGATGGCACTTGGTTCGCCAAGCTGGCCAAGCCGACCGAGGACGAGGAGGACATGCTGGACCTGGCCTTCGGGCTGGAGCAGACCTCGCGTTTGGGGTGCCAGATCGTGATGACGCAGGCGCTGGATGGGCTGGTGGTGAAGCTCCCGGCCGCCACGCGCAACGCCCAGGGATAGGGGCGCCGTTCATGCGGATCGTCGCCGCGATGTCCGGCGGCGTGGACAGCAGCGTGGTTGCCGGGCTGCTGCGGGAGGCCGGGCATGAGGTGATCGGCGTCACCTTGCAGCTTTATGACCATGGCGCCGCCGCCAAGCGCCGGGGCGCGTGCTGCGCCGGGCAGGACATCCATGATGCGCGGGACGTGGCGGACCGCCTGGGCATCCCGCATTATGTCATTGATGCGGAAGCGCGGTTCCGCGCGGCCGTGATCGGGGACTTCGCCGACAGCTATGCCGCGGGGGAGACGCCGGTGCCGTGCGTCCGCTGCAACATGACGGTGAAGTTCACCGACCTGCTTGGCCTGGCGCATGATTTGGGGGCGGAGGCGATGGCGACGGGCCATTATGTCCGCCGCGTGGACGGGGCTGCCGGGCCAGAGCTGCACCGTGCCGCCGACCCGGCGCGAGACCAGAGCTGGTTCCTATTCGCCACCACCCGGGACCAACTGGCATACTCGCGTTTTCCGCTCGGCGACATGCCGGACAAGGCGGTGGTGCGCGCCCATGCCGCGCGGCTGGGCTTGCAGGTGGCGGAGAAGCCGGACAGCCAGGATCTCTGCTTCGTTCCCGAAGGCGGCTATGCGGACGCCGTGGCGCGGATGCGTCCGGATGCGGCACTGCCCGGCGAGATCGTGTCCCGGGACGGCCGGGTGCTGGGGCAGCATGCGGGCATCGCGCGCTACACGGTCGGACAGGGACGGGGGCTGGGCGACGCGTCGTTCGACGGCGGGGCGCGGCAGGCGGTGCTGACGGTGGACGCGGGACGGCGGCGCATCGTGGTGGGGCCGCGCAGCGCCGGCGCCGCGGAGATACGGCTGCGGGACGTGAACTGGCTGGTGGAGCCTCCGGAGACGCCGCTGCGCTGCACGGTGAAGCTGCGGGCTCGTGAGGCGCCGCACGGGGCTATTGTCGGGGCGACTTCCACGGGTGTCACCGTGCGCCTGGATACGCCGGCGTTGGCTGCGCCGGGGCAGGCTTGCGTGTTCTATGCGGCAGACCGGGTGTTGGGCGGCGGGTTCATCACGGCTTAGGCGGCAGCGGCGCGGCACCTTCCGTCGTGACGGGACTGCCGCCGGGGCGGGTTGTCGTCTGCCCGCCTTGCGTCGTGGTAGTGGACAGCTCGCCGGGTGGGCTTGCAGCCGCGCCGGTGGTTGGCACTGGCTGGTTGCGGACGAAGGCGGCACCCGGGTTCGGCGTGTCGGAGCCGCTGGGATAGGCAGGCCGGCTTTGCGGGCCGCTGGTTGCGTTCTCGGTCCCGGCAGGGGATGCGTTGGTCGGGCTATTGGGATGGCTGCCGGTGCCGAGACCGTCACGGGACTGCGTGGGAGCGCCGGACAACTGCGCGCCTGCCGTGACCGGCAGGGACGCGAGGATGGTCGCGATCAGGATGGCGGCGCTGCGCATGGTTGGCGTCCCGTTGCTGCATGGAGCAGGACGCCCGCGGGGTGGGAGAGTTGCGGGTGTGCTGCCTTCATGCACAGTCTTTTCGAGGCTGGGCTTGCTCGGACACGGCTTTCTAGCAGCCTGTCGGAGTGAGGTTGCGAGCGTTTTTGCGCGCCTGGGCTCATC
>CAXTDP010001000.1:0-2079 GCA_964242295.1 uncultured Acetobacteraceae bacterium
CCAACTGGTGCACCACCGCCGACACCGGCCCCTTGTAGCCCACCCGACCCTCGATCCCCTCCGGCACCAGCTTGAGCGTGTCCTTGATCTCCTCCTGGAAGTAGCGGTCCGCCGACCCCCGCGCCATCGCGCCGATGCTGCCCATGCCGCGGTATGACTTGAAGGACCGGCCCTCGTATAGGAACACCTCGCCTGGCGCTTCCTCCGTGCCGGCCAGCAGACTGCCGACCATGACGCAGTCGGCCCCGGCGCCGATGGCCTTCACCAGGTCGCCCGACGTGCGTATGCCGCCGTCGGCGATGGCGGGCACGCCGCGTTCCCGGCACGCCGCCGCCGTCTCCATCACGGCGGTGAACTGCGGCACGCCGACGCCGGCGACGATGCGTGTCGTGCAGATGCTGCCGGGTCCGATGCCGATCTTGACGCTGTCGGCGCCGGCATCAATCAGCGCCAGCGCGCCCTCGGGAGTCGCCACGTTGCCGGCGATGATCTGCACGGCGTTGGACAGGCGCTTGATGCGCTCCACGCTCCCAAGCACGCCGGCACTGTGGCCGTGGGCGGTGTCAATCACGATCACGTCCGCCTCGGCCGCGACCAGGGCCTGGGCACGGGCCAGGCCGTCCTCCCCCACGCCCGTCGCCGCCGCGACACGCAGCCGGCCCAGCTCGTCCTTGTTGGCGAGCGGGTGGGTCTGCGCCTTCTCCATATCCTTGACGGTGATCAGGCCGATGCAGCGGTAGGCCTCGTCCACCACCAGCAGCTTCTCGATCCGGTGCCGGTGTAGCAGGTGCCGGGCCTCCTGGTGGTCCACCTGGGCGGGGACGGTGATGAGGTTCTCATGCGTCATCAGCTCGTGCACCGGGGTGGCCGGGTCGGTGGCGAAGCGGACGTCACGGTTGGTGAGGATGCCGACCAGGCGTCCGGTGTCCCGCTCCACCACCGGAAAGCCGCTGATGTGGTGCTGGACCAGCATTGCCCGCGCCTCGGCGAGCGTCTGGTCCGGGTGTATGGTCAGCGGGTTCACCACCATCCCGCTTTCGAACTTCTTGACCCGGCGGACCTGCGCAGCCTGTTCGGCGATGCCCAGGTTCTTATGGATGACGCCGATGCCGCCCAACTGGGCCATCGCAATCGCCATCGCCCCCTCGGTCACCGTGTCCATCGCCGCGGCGATCAGGGGAATGTTCAGGCTGATGGTGCGGGTCAGGCGGGCCAGGGTGCTGACCGCGTTGGGCAGCACTTGCGAGTAGCCCGGCACGATCAGCACGTCGTCGAAGGCGAGCGCCTCGTCTATTCTATGGACATTTGCGGCGCTGGCAGAGCCAAGCGTCAGGTGGTCGGGGGCCATGGCGGGGACCTTTCATCCTCGGGCGGCCCGGCAACGGGTCCCCATCCTTGGCACGTCCACATAGGCTCCGGCCCGGACGGGCGCAAGCACGGTCGGGGTATGGGTGCGATGCACCGCGTTATGTTGCTCCCTCTCCTTTCAGAAGAGGGTTGGGGTGAGGGAAGCCGCCAGGCCAGAGATCGGCCTTTGGAGCGGCAAGACGATGAGGGTGCAACACTGCTGGGCTTCCCTCACCCCGACCTTCTCCCGGAGGGAGAGGGAGAAGGAACTACGGTGTGCCGCCCTTGAACCCGGTGGCGACAACGTAAAGCTCGCTCGATCCCTTGCGGCTGGCTGGCGGCTTCGCGTGGCGCACTGCTGCGAAGTGCCGCTTCATCTGCTCCAGCATCGTCTTTTCGGACCCGCCCTGGAACACCTTCGCCACAAAGGTGCCACCGAGCGTCAGCACCTCCATTGCGAAGTGCAGCGCCAGCTCCGCCAGCCCCATGATCCGCAGGTGGTCTGTCGCGTTGTGCCCGGTGGTGTTCGGCGCCATGTCGGATAGCACCAGGTCCGCCGGACCGCCGAGCAGCTCGCGGAGCTGGTCCGGCATGGCATCGTCCATGAAATCGCCGACCAGGATCGTCGCACCTGGCACCGGGTCCATCGGCAGCAGGTCCACGCCGACCACGCGCGCCGCACCGCGCCGCACCGCCACCTGCGCCCAACCGCCGGGCGCGGCGCCCAGGTCC
>CAXTDP010001001.1:0-2067 GCA_964242295.1 uncultured Acetobacteraceae bacterium
GCGGCGCTTCCAGGGGCGGCTGCCGGGCAGGGCGGCTAGGCCGAGGTCGCGTAGGATTTCCTTGATGATGTCCTCGGCGGGGCGGCTGCTGATGTCGTCTTCGAGGTCGGGGGTGTCCATGCGTTCGCGGAAGTCGGACAGCAGGACTTCGGCGTCGTCGCACTCGGGGTTGTCTGGCGGGCGTTGGATGACGTCCTCGATGGCTCGGAGGATGCGCCTGCGGGCGGTGGTGCGATCTTGGGCCGGGTCGCGGGTGGCCTGCTGCTTGGGGTGGATCAGGCTTTTCGCGAGGGCGATGGAGCGGCGGATGCCGCGGGTGCTCTGGTCGAAGGCGGCGGAGATCCTGATAAGGGCGTCTGGGGCCGGAGGCGGCGCGGGCGCTGGGGCCGGCGCGGGGTGCGCGTCTGTCGGCTGGTGCGCGGGGGTGCTTGGTTGCTGGGCGGGTTGGGGCTGGGCCATGGCATGGCCGTGTAGGCGGCGGGATATGTCTGTGCCCATGTTGATGAGGTCGTTTAGGGCACCGGCGTGGATGTGCGTTTCGACGGCCTGTGGGCCGGGGGCGTCTTGCGAGGTGGCCTGGGTGGCGGATGCCGACATGAACGGAACAAGAACATTGTGGGAGTAGCGGCGTCAAGGATTGTGTTGGCACCTGAACCAGGTCCGGCGCGTCCTGACCCGTGGCGCCGATTGTAGCGAGTAATTATTGTGTTACACTATATGCCGTTGACATCAGCTTCGATCCGGTAAAGCGGGCTGTTACCCTGGAGAAGCGAGGTCTGGACTTTGCCGATGCAGGGCTGGTGTTCGCCGCCGCGGTGTTCACCCGCCAGGACACCCGGTTCGAGTATGGCGAGGACTGCTTTATCACCGCTGGCTACCTTGGCGAACGGTGTGTGGTGCTGGTCTGACCCTGCGCGGCGAGGCGCGCCGTATCATCTCCATGAGGCATGCCAATGACCGAGAAGAACAGCGCTGGCGTGCAGTCGCCGGCCTCTGCGTGGACGGACCCGGACGATGCTCCCGAACTGACTAAGGCGTTCTTCGCCGACGCCGAAGTGTTTCAGGGCGATGCCTTTGTTCGCCGTGGGCGCGGTCGGCCTCCGACTGGCAAGGCCAAGGAGTTGGTCAGCCTGCGCCTGGATCGGGACATGCTGGCTAAACTGCGCGAGGCCGGGTCGGGTTGGCAGTCGCAGGTCAGTGACCTGCTGCGGCTGGCGCTGCATATGCAGGAGGCGGAGAAACCGATGAGCAACCCTTTGGCGGACGGAGCGGAGCCGGCCGGAAGAGCTAGGTGACGCACATCAACAACTTACTGCGGCAGGCGCAACGAATGCAGAAGACGCCCATGCAGGGAGTAAGGGGTGTGGATGAGGGCGTCTGGGGCTGGGGCTGGCACCGGAGCGGACGCGGTTTACGCGTCCGCGGCCTGGTGCGCGGGGGCGCTTGCTTGCTGGCCGGGTTGGGCCATGGTCTGGCTATGCAAGCAGCGGCCGATGTCTGTGCCTGTGTTGATGAAGGCGTTCAGGGCCTAGCGGTGGGCGTGCGTATCGGCCACGGTTATTTGGCCGGGGTCGTCTTTCGGGGTGTGCTGGGTGACGGGTGCAGACATAGATGGAACAAGAACATTGTGGGGGTAAGGGCGTCAAGGATTGCGTGGATGGGATGTAGGGAATTCTGAGACGGGCTGACTGAGGGTGCTCGACACGGTGCTGGACGAGTTAGCGATACCGGAGGCACGGCTGCGGAACGGCCGGCTTCGGGCGATAATGCGTGCAAGACTTAGAATCTTTGATTTTATACCAGCGACATGAAAGTCACAAGCAAGCTGCCCTTGTCGAGATTAGACAGAGGCGCTCAGGCTGATGGCGGATCAGGACCACCGCAATTTTCAGCATCATTCAACCGTCGTTGGCTTTGCACATAAGCCAGTAACGGAACTGCATCTACGCGGACCGGCGAGTCCGCTTCAAATGTTGAGATCATGCTCCGCCCATAGAAGCTAAAAAAAGATTTCTAGGGTCTAGGGACAAAGTTTTAGCGGGATGAGTGGCCACGGGGCTGGTTGGC
>CAXTDP010001002.1:0-2066 GCA_964242295.1 uncultured Acetobacteraceae bacterium
GGCCGGGGTGCGGCCGGGCGCGGGACTGAGCGTCGGGCGGGCGTCGGGCGGGGCTACGCGCGGCATGCGTCCTCCACCATCCAGGCGCACAGGTCGGGGAAGCCGATGCCCACGAACGCCGCCTGCTCCGGCAGCAGGCTGGTCGTGGTCAGGCCGGGCTGGGTGTTCACCTCCAGCAGCACCAGGCGCCCCGGCTCACCGGCGGTGTCGTCATACCGCAGGTCTGCCCGGGTCGCGCCGCGGCAGCCCAGGGCGCGATGGGCGGCAAGCGCCACCTCCATCGCCCGCGCGTAGGTATCCGGGTGGAGGGCAGCGGGGATTTCATGGCGGGAGCCGCCCTCGGCATACTTGCTGTCGTAGTCGTAGAAGCCGCCGCTGGCCTTGATCTCCGTCACCGCCAGCGCCTGATCGCCCAGCACGCCGACCGTCAGCTCGCGGCCTGGCACGAACTCCTCCACCATCGCGCTGCGGCCGAACCGCCAGGTGCGGGCAATGGCGCCGCGGCGGTTGTCGCCCTCGCGCAGGATCTCCACGCCTACCGACGATCCCTCGTTCACCGGCTTGATGACGTAGGGCAGGGGGATCGGGTCCGCCGCCTCCAGCTCCGCCACATCCACCACGCGCCCGCGCGCCACCGGCAGCCCGGCGGCGGCGAACACCGCCTTTGCCGCCTCCTTGTCCATCGCCACCGACGAGGCGAGCATGCCGGAGTGGGTGTAGGGGATGCCCAACCAGTCCAGCACCCCCTGAATGGCGCCGTCCTCGCCAAACCGCCCGTGCAGCGCGTTGAACACCACGTCCGGCGCCGGGGTTAGGGCGGCGATGACCGCGCCCAGGTCGCGCCCGACCAGGATCGGCGTCACCTCGAACCCGGCGTCCTGCAGCCCGGCGATCACCTGCTGCCCGCTGGACAAGCTAACCTCCCGCTCCGCCGAGATGCCGCCATACAGGACTGCGACCCGCTTCATGCCTGCCCCCATGCGGTGCCGGGCCGGGCCGGCAGCCCGAGCCGCTTGATCTCCCACTCCAGCGTCACGCCCGATGCGGCATGGACCCGGCGGCGCAGCTCCTCGCCCAATCCCTCCAGGTCCGCCGCCGTCGCGTCGCCGGTGTTGAGCAGGAAGTTGCAGTGCTTCTCGCTGCACTGCGCGCCGCCGCGGGTCAGGCCGCGCCCGCCGGCGGCATGGATCAGCTCCCATGCCTTCATGCCCTCCGGGTTGCGGAAGGTGGAGCCGCCGGTGCGGGCGCGGACCGGCTGCGTCGCCTCCCGGCTGGCGCGGATGCGGGCCATCTCGCCGGCGATCGCGCCTGCGTTCCCGGGCCGGGCGCGAAAGCGGGCGCGTATGACCATGGCACCCGCCGGCAGGCTGGCATGGCGGTAGGCGAAGGCGAGCGATGGCGCCGGCAGCCGGACCTGCTCGCCAGATCGGGTGACGAACTCCGCCCAATCGAGGCACGCCGCCACATCGCTGCCATAGGCGCCGGCATTCATGGCGACGGCGCCGCCGATGCTGCCGGGGATGCCGGACAGGAACTCCAATCCTGTCAGCCCCGCCTGCGCCGCGTGTTCGGCTACGGTGGCATCCAGCGCCGCGGCACCAACTGTGATGCCATCCTCCTCGACCCTGATCTCGTTGAAGCCGCGGGCCAGGCGGATCACCACGCCGGGGATGCCGCCATCCCTGACGATGACGTTGCTGGCGGCGCCCAGCACCTGCACCGGCACGTCCAACGGCAGGGCAGCCAGGAACCCGGCCAGGTCGGCAGGGCTGGCAGGCCGCACCAGCACCTCCGCCGGGCCGCCGACGCGGAACCAGGTGGCGGACGCCAACGGCGCATCGGCCTGCATCCGGCCGCGCAGCGGCGGCAAGCGGTCTACCAAGTGCGGCACGGCGTCCGCCAAGTGCGGCAAGGCAGAAACGGCGCTCATCCGGCCCGCCGCGTGGTGCCGGCCTGCAGGGCGGCCAACTCGCCGGGCAGGGCGCCGGCCCAGGTCGTGATTGTGCCGGCGCCGAGGCAGACCACGAAATCGCCGGGCCGCGCGATGGCATGAACCATCTCGCCCA
>CAXTDP010001003.1:0-2064 GCA_964242295.1 uncultured Acetobacteraceae bacterium
GCGGGAGGTGGACGGCGACGTGCTGTTCAGCCGCGCCGACCGTGGGCGGTATGCGACGGACGCCTCGATCTACCAGGTCGAGCCGGTGGGCGTCGTCGTGCCGCGCACGACCGAGGGCGCCGCGGCGGCCATCGCCATTGCGCGGGAGCATGGCGTTCCCGTCTTGCCGCGGGGCGGCGGCACCAGCCAGTGCGGCCAAACCGTCAACCGCGCGCTGGTGATTGATTGCACCAAGCACCTGCGCCGCGTGGTGGAGGTGGACGCGGCGGCGCGCACCGCCATCGTCGAGCCCGGCCTGGTGCTGTCGCACCTGAACCTGGCGTTGAAGCCGCACGGGCTGTTCTATCCCGTGGACCCCAGCACCAACGCCCGCTGCACCCTGGGCGGCATGGCGGGCAACAATTCCTGCGGCTCCAAGAGCATCCGATACGGCCTGATGGCCGACAACGTGCAGGCGATTGACGCGATCCTGGCCGATGGCACGCAGGCCCGCTTTGGTCCTGGCGCCGATATGTCCGGGCCGGTCGCGGACCTGGTTGCCCGCCTGCATGCGCTGGGCGACGCCGAGGCCGCGGAGATCGCCGCGCGGTTCCCGACGCAACTGCGGCGGGTCGGCGGCTACAACATCGAGGCGCTGACCCCTGCAGCCCGGGAGGAGGGCCGCGGCAACCTGGCTCGGCTGCTGGTGGGATCGGAGGGCACGCTCGCCTTTACCGCCCGGCTGCACCTGCAGTTGCAGCCGCTGCTGCCGCGCAAGGTGCTGGGGGTCTGCCAGTTCCCGAGCTTCCGCGCGGCGATGGAGGCTTCCCGCCACCTGGTATCGCTGCAGCCGGAAGCGGTCGAGCTGGTGGACCGCACCATGATAGACCTGGGCCGCGGCATCCCGATCTATGCCCCGACCATAGACCGCATGGTCCGCGGCCAGCCCGACAGCCTGCTGATCGTCGAGTTCCACGGTTATGAGGACGGCCCGCTGCTGGCCAAGCTGGCGGAGCTGGATGCGATGATGGCAGACCTCGGCTGGCCCGGTGCAGTCGTCCGCGCCACTGACCCTAGTTTCCAGGCCGCCATCGCCGAGGTGCGCGAAGCCGGGCTGAACATCATGATGTCCATGCGCGGCGACGGGAAGCCGGTGTCCTTCATCGAGGACTGCGCCGTGGGGCTGGACGACCTGGCCGACTACACCGAGCGCCTGAACGACGTCTTCGCCAAGCACGGCACCAAGGGCACCTGGTATGCCCATGCCAGCGTCGGCTGCCTGCACGTCCGCCCCGTCCTGAACATGAAAGACCCGGCGGACGTACGCACCATGCGCGCCGTCGCCGAGGAGTGCTTTGCGCTGGTGCGCGAGTACAAGGGGTCGCATAGCGGCGAGCATGGGGACGGGATCGTCCGCAGCGAGTTCCATCAGGAGATGTTCGGCCCGCGCATCGTCCGTGCGTTCGAGGCGGTGAAGGACGCCTTCGACCCGGGGGCGCTGCTGAACCCCAATCGCATCGTCCGCCCGCCGCGGATGGATGACCGCAGCCTGTTCCGCTATGGGCCGGACTACACCGCTGACCCGGCGTTCACCCCGGCGCTGGACTGGTCCGGCTATCCGGGGCCGCAGGGCGGGATGCTGTCCGCGGTCGAGATGTGCAACAACAACGGCACCTGCCGCGGCTTCCATGCGGGGACCATGTGCCCGAGCTACCGCGTGACGCGCGAGGAGCAGCACCTGACGCGGGGACGCGCCAACACGCTGCGCCTGGCGTTGACGGGGCAGTTGGGCGCGGACGCGATGGCCGGGGACGACGTGGCGGAGGCGCTGTCGCTGTGCGTGTCGTGCAAGGCATGCAAGCGGGAATGCCCGACCGGCGTGGACATGGCGAAGATGAAGGTCGAGGCGCTGGCCGCGCGAGTCGCCCGGCACGGCATTCCCCTGCGCGCCCGGCTGGTGGCGGAGCTGCCGCGGCTGGCCCGCGTTGCGTCGAGGATGGCGCCGCTTGCCAACCTGCGGAACCGGGTGGGGCTGCTGCGCCGGCTGGGCGGACGGATTGGGCTGGCGCCGGAGCGGCCCTTGCC
>CAXTDP010001004.1:0-2061 GCA_964242295.1 uncultured Acetobacteraceae bacterium
GGGGATCCGGTCCAACTGCTCGGGCGTGCGGCGCTCGGCGGCCAGGCGGGCGGCGGCGGCCTCCAAGGGCAGCCGCGCCTCGATGCAGCGCATCAGGGCCGGCACGTCGCCGCTGCTGGCAAAGGCGCCAAGCCGCTCTGACGGGCGGGCAAGCACGTAGGTGCCCGCGCCCTGCCGCGTGCGCAGCAGCCCGTCCACGTTCAGCCGGGTCAACGCCTGCCGCACCACCGGGCGGGACACGCCGAACATGCCCGACAGCTCCTGTTCCGGCGGCAGCCGGCTGCCTTCCGGCAGCCGTCCCGACAGGATGTGGTCCAGGATCTGGCCGTAAAGCTGATCACCCAGCCGCTGCCGTCGGCCCGGCACCAGGACCAGTTCGCCGCCGGCCAAGGAAGTGCCGGCCAGGGAGGTGCCGGCCTGGGAAACGCCAGGCTGGGAGACGCCAGGCTGGGAGACACCGGACTGGGAGGCGTCGGACATAGGGCGCCGCCGGGCTATCTGCTGGCTTTGGCGCCGACCTGCTCGTCCCAGCGGCGGAATGCCTGCACCATCGGGCCGGCGTCCAGCGGCGTTTCGTTCGGGGTGTCGGCGATCAGCTTGTCATAGAAGTCGCGGCCGAACTCGCGCAGCGTGCCCTGGCTTTCCTTCGGCGCCAGGCCGACCGGCACGTCGCGGACAGCCGGGCCGGGATAGAAGTAGCCGGCGTCGTAGGTGAAGGCCTGCGCTTCCTTGCTCAAGATGAAGGCCATGAGATCAAGCAGCACCGCCTGCCGCTCCGCCGTCAGTCCCTTGGGCAGCGCCATGTAGTGCGCGTCGTTGACGAAGTGGAACCCCTTGAGCGTCCCGACCATCGCCGCCTTCGGCACCGTCCCGAGCGCGCGGGGATTGATGTCCCAGCCGGTGATGGTGACGGTCATGTCGCGGCTGCCCTCGCCGAACTCCTTCATCGTGGCGCCGGTGCCGCTGGGATAGTATTCGATGTTCTCGCCCAGGGCGGTCAGGTAGGCCCAGGTCTTCTCCCAGCCATTCACCGGGTCTTTCGGGTTGGCGTCCCCCAGGATGTAGGGCAGGCCCATCAGGAAGGCGCGTCCGGGGCCGGAGTTGGCCGGGCGGGCGTAGATGAAGCGTCCGGGGTTGGCGCGGGTGTAGGCCAGCAGCTCCTCCGCCGTAGTGGGGACCTGCTTCACGCGGTCCGGCAGGTATTCCAGCAGCGGGCCGGCGGGGCAGTACGAGCAGATGACGGCCTGCTCCTGCGCCAGACCCTGCATCGGCAGGGCGTCCGGCAGCAGGATGGATTTGAGGTCCGGCAGCTTGGCCATATGCGGCGCCATGCCCTCCCACACGCCGGTCTGCACCCCGGCCGCCAGGGCGTCGGTGCCGGTCAGCACCATGTCCACGTCCACCCGTCCCGCCGCCTGCTGCGCCCGCAGCTTGCCCGGCAGTTCCGGCGCCGGGGCCTGGCTATAGACGATGCGCCCGACCAGCTTGGGGTTCTTGCGGCGGTAGGCCTCGAACGCCGGGCGGGTCAGGGCGAGGTTGCCGGCCACGTCCACGATGCTGAGGGTCAGCGGCGATGCCGGCGTGCCCTGGGCGCGAGCCGCGCCGCCCGCTAGCGCCACCGCGCCCATTCCGCCGATCACCTGCCGACGCGTGCCGAGTATGGCCATGAACTGATCCCCCTGCGCCGTGCATGCCGCACGGCTTATTGTTGCTGCGGATCGAAGCATCCGATATGTAAACGGACCTGACAAGTGCCGCGATGCCCGCCCGCAAGCGCCGGGCCTGCGGCGGCCGCCAGATCGGCAGCCGAAACCAGTGCTACGTCCGCCGTTCCAAAGGCGACCGCCCCGACAACTCATCGCCCGCATCCAGCGCCAGCCGGGTGCAGGTGGGCGAGGCCAGCAGCGACACGCAGGCCACCACCAGGAATGCCACGCTGTAATCCGTCACCTGCGCCGTGGCATGGCCGGTCACCAGCACCGACCCGGCCAGCGCCCCCGCCGCCACGCAGATGCCCAGCGTCAGGTTGACCTGCTGGAACGTCGTGTAGAAGCTCGTCGC
>CAXTDP010001005.1:0-2055 GCA_964242295.1 uncultured Acetobacteraceae bacterium
GGCGGCGACCTGGAGGGGCAGACCGGCGCCGAGGCCGCGCCCGACGCGCTGCGCGCCTGGCTGCGCGACCGCGGCGGTCAGGTTTCCGACATCGTGGGCATGCGCTCCATGCTGGTGGTCCCCGGACCCGACGGCGCCGGCGGTGAGCGGCAGCTCGTCGAGCTTAAGGCGGTGGACGACGCCTACCCGCTCGTTGGCCAGGCGGCCCTAAGCCCGCCCGGCGCCTTGCAGGATGCCCTGGCCGTCCGCGACGGCAAGCCCGGCTTGGTAGTCGAACAGCTCGTGCTGGACCGCCTGGGCGTGCAGCCCGGCGCCCTGGTGCGCCTGGGCAACAGCATCGTGCAGGTGCGGGCTGCCCTGGCGTCCGAGCCGGACCGCGTCGCCACCCCCAGCATCCTCGGCCCCCGCGCCATGATCTCCACCGCCGCGCTGCCCGGCACGGCACTGATCCAGCCGGGATCACTGCTCACCTACGACCTGCGCGTGACCTTGCCACCGGGCACGAACGTGGCCGCGTTGTCAGCCGACCTGCGCGCCGCCTTCCCCAACCAGGGCTGGCGCCTGCGCGACGCGAGCGAGGCCGCCCCCGGCGTCAGCCGCTTCATCGAGCAGACCAGCCTGTTCATGACCCTCGTCGGCCTGACCGCCCTGTTGGTCGGCGGCATCGGCGTCGCAACCGGCGTGCGCGCCTGGCTGGAGGCGCGCGGGCGCACCATTGCCACCCTGCGCTGCCTGGGCGCGCCGGCACGGCTGATCTTCCGAATCTACCTCATCCAGGTGCTGGCGCTCTCCTTGGTGGGCGTGGCCATTGGCGTGCTGCTCGGCGCGGTGGCGCCCGCGGCGGGCCTGGCGCTGTTCGGCGACGCGCTTCCGGTGCCGGCGCGCCTGGGCCTGTATCCCCGTTCCCTGGGCCTGGCGGCGCTGTATGGCCTGCTCACCGCCGGAGTGTTCGCACTGTGGCCGCTGGCGCGTGCGGCGGCGACTCCCGGAGCCGCGCTGTTCCGTGACGCCCTGCAGCCGGTGCGCGTCCGCCGCCGCGGCTCCGTGCTGGCGGCAAACGCCCTGCTGGCGCTGGGACTGGTGGCCTTGACGGTGCTGACCTCGCCGGAGCGCGGCTTCGCCCTGTGGTTCTGCGGCGGCGCGGCGCTGACCCTGCTGCTGTTCCGTGTCGGCGGCTCCGCCCTGATGGCGCTGGCCCGCCACGCCCCGCGCTTGCCCGCACCCTGGGCAAGGCTCGGCGTCGCCAACCTTCACCGCCCCGGCGCCACCACGCCGCTGATGCTGGTGTCCCTGGGCCTCGGCCTGTCCACCCTGGCCGCTGTCGCGCTGATCCAGGGCAACATACGCAACCAGGTGTTGGAGCAGTTGCCGGTCAACGCCCCCAGCTTCTACTTCATAGACATCCAGAATGACCAGATGCCCCGCTTCACCGGCATCCTGAACTCCCAGCCTGGCGTCGCCGAGGTCAACGAGGTGCCCAGCCTGCGCGCCCGCTTGGTGGCAGTGAAGGGCATCCCCGCCGCCGAGGTGAAGGCGACGCCGGAAACCCAGTGGGCGCTGCGCGGCGACCGCGGCCTGACCTACAGCCGCACCATCCCGGAAGGCTCTCGCATCGTCGCCGGCCAGTGGTGGCCGGCTGACTACGCCGGGCCGCCGCTGGTGTCGTTCGACGCGGCGCTGGCGCGCGGCTGGGGCGTCGGGATCGGCGACACCATCCGGGTCAACGTGCTGGGCCGCGACTTCGACCTCAGGATCGCCAGCCTGCGGGAGATCGCCTGGCGGTCCCTCGGCATCAACTTCACCATGGTCGCCTCGCCCGGCTTCCTGGAGCGTGCGCCGCACACCCACATCGCCACTGCCCGCGTGGCACCTGCCAACGAGGCCGGGGTACTGCGGGCAGTCACCGACGCCCTGCCGAACGTCAGCGGCATCCGCGTGGCGGACGTGCTGGGGGCGGTGGCGTCCCTGGTCGGCAAGATCGCGGCGGCGCTGGCGGCAACCGGCAGCATCACCCTGGCCGCCGGGGCGCTGGTGCTGGTGGGCGCGGTCGCCGCC
>CAXTDP010001006.1:0-2053 GCA_964242295.1 uncultured Acetobacteraceae bacterium
CAGCGCCGGGGTGCGCGCCACCGGGTGTGCCGCCACGACGGCCAGGTCCGCCGCCGCCGCCGACTTCTCCTGGAACAGGGCCGGCAGGATGTCCTGGTTCATTGCCTGCAGTGCCGCGTTCTCGGCCAGCAGGACACGCTCCAGCCGTGCGGCGGCTGACAGGAGGGTGCTCATGTCCCGGCTCCGGCCGCGGCTTCCTGCATGCGCAGCATCTGCTGCATCACCGGGCGCGCCAGGCCCATGCCGCCGTGGGCGGCCAGGTGCTTGGCCAGTTCCGCCGTCAGCATCGGCTTCCATTGCGCCTCGGCCTCGCCGCCGCCGAACGGACCCTTGGAGGAGTCCACGGTGTCGAAGATCGGCGCCAGGAGCTGCGACAGCGCCATCGCCTCGAACTGCTGCGCCGACTTGGTGATCTTTGCGACCTGCGCGGGGGGCAGGGTGGTCGGCACGGCGGCTGGGATGGTCTGGACGGTCATCGTCGTTTCCTATCGGACTTGCAGGTCGGCCTGCAAGGCGCCGGCTGCCTTTATAGATTGCAGGATGCTAATCATGTCTCTCGGGCCGACTCCGAGGGCGTTCAGGCTGGCAACCAGGTCGCGCAGGGTCACCCCGCCGCGCAGGATGCCGAGACGCTTGTCGCCGCTGTCGTCCACCTTGATGTTGGTCCTCGGCGTGACGACGGTGGAGCCGTTGGACATCGCCTCGGGCTGGCTGACCTGTGGGGACTCCGACACTCGGATGGTCAGGTTGCCCTGGGCGATGGCGACGGTGCTGATGCGGACGTTGGCGCCCATGACGATGGTGCCGCTGGCCTCGTCGATCACTACGATGGCCGGGCTGTCCGGCTCGATGCGTAGGTCCTCAATCTGCGCCAGGACTTCCACCGGCTCCCGGCCGCCCAGCGCGAGCGCCACAGTGCGGTGATCGGTCGCCCGGGCGTTGATGCCGGGGAGGCGCCCGTTGATGGCGTCGGCGATGCGCCGGGCCGTGGTCAGGTCGGGGTTGCGCAGGCCGAGGCGCAGGCTGGTCTTGCTGGCAAGCTGGAACGGCACCTCCCGCTCGACAGTGGCGCCGTTGGCGATGCGGGCGGAGGTGGGCACGTTGCGGGTGACGCTGGCGCCGGCACCCTTCGCGCTGATGGCTCCGGTCGCCAGCGCGCCCTGCGAGACGGCATACACCTCGCCGTCCGCGCCCAGCAGCGGGGTCACGAGCAGGGTGCCGCCGCTCAGGTCCTTGGCGTCGCCCAGGGCGGACACCGTCACGTCTATGCGGCTGCCGCTGCGGGCGAAGGCCGGGAGGTTGGCCGTCACCATCACGGCGGCGACGTTCTTGGTTTGCAGCTTGGTTTCCTGGTCGCGGGTGTTGACGCCCAGGCGCTCCAGCATGCCGATCAGGGACTGGCGGGTGAACACGGCGCTGTCCAGCCGGTCGCCGGTGCCGTTCAGGCCGACGACGAGGCCGTAGCCGACGAGCTGGTTGTCGCGCACGCCCTCGACATCGGTAACGTCCTTGATCCGCACCTGCGCGGCGGCAGGCGCCGCCGCGGCGAGCAGGGCCAGGAACAGCAGCAGGATGAAACGGAGGGGCAGGGGCGTGTCCTTTCCAGATCGCTAAGCTTCGGCGCGGTAAGCTGCGCCGCGTGGGGCAGCGCAAGCCCCATGCCAGCCGGTTCCGCCCAATGGGGCTGGGCCGGACGCCGCAGCAGCCCGGCAAATCCTGCCGGGCCGGTCAAAAGGATCAGGCAACGATGGTCGTCTTTCCCGGCATCACCAGGACCCAGGCGGCCACGGCGCTGCCCGGGCGCCGCCGCGTCGGGACGGCCAGCGCCTTTGCCTTGCCGGGAGAGGTGCAGGCGCCAGCCGAAGCGGCGCCGACCGGGGTCGCCGGGCTGTCCGGGTTGCTGGCCCTGCAGGAGGCGGGGGACACGGCTGCCGCGGCGCAGGACGGGGCCGCCCGCCGGCACGGGGAGGCGGTGATGGAGGACCTGAAGGCCCTGCAGCTCGCGCTGCTGTCGGGGCGGGCTTGCGACCTGTCCGGGCTGGCTGCCCGGGCC
>CAXTDP010001007.1:0-2050 GCA_964242295.1 uncultured Acetobacteraceae bacterium
TCGCCTTCCAGCCGGCGATCGAGCTGCCGTCGAACATGATGCCGTCGCGGAAGGCGTCCTCGTCTATGGTCGAGATGTGCTGCGCCGTGTGCTGCCACTTCCCGCGCGGGTCGGTGAAGCGCAGGTCCACGAACTCGACCGAATGCTCCTTGATCATCTCCATGACGTCGGCCACGGTCTTAGGCTGCGTTGCCATCCTTGCTCGTCCTCCTCGTCCCGGCCGCCCCGCGCGGCCAGGCTTGTGTGTGCGTTTAGTCCAGCCCCGGCGTCGCCGGAAGCCGTGGTGCGCCTGGCTGTGGCGCGTCTCAGATCGCGTCCGTGCCGCGCTCGCCGGTACGGATGCGGACCACCTCCTCGACCGTGCTGACGAAGATCTTGCCGTCGCCGATGCGCCCGGTGCGGGCGGCATTCACAATCGCCTCCACCGCACGCTCAGCGACGGAGTCCTCGCAGACGACCTCGATTTTGACCTTGGGCAGGAAGTCCACCACGTATTCGGCGCCGCGATACAGCTCCGTGTGGCCCTTCTGGCGGCCGAAGCCCTTGGCCTCCACCACCGTGATCCCCTGCAGCCCGACCTCGTGCAGCGCCTCCTTCACCTCGTCCAGCTTGAACGGTTTGATGACCGCTTCGATCTTCTTCATGCACCTATCCGCCGGCCAGGCTGCCCGGCGTCCCCCCAAGTTGTTCCGTGCCATCGCCCGTCATACTCGGGAGGATGGGCGACAAGGTTTGCATGGGCCGTGCCAGCGGGCAACGCCGGGGCGGATGCCTTGCATGGAAACCGGTTTGCCCCCTTCTCCCCCTCCTTCCGGGAAAGGGCTGGGGTGAGGGGGCGGGCAAGCACCGCGCTTGGGTATAAAGGGCCTTGGCTCGATGGCCCCAGCAGCCCTCCATTCCCCGGCAAGACCCCCTCACCCCGACCCTCTCCCGGAGGAAGAGGGAGAAGGAAGCAGCCGCCTTCCGCCTTATGCCTGCCCCATCCCGGGCAACATGCCCCAGAACTGCCCAGGCGCTAGGCATGTTGAAGCCCTCGGGCCAATGCCACATAAAGGAGACACCCGCACCGGAGGTCCCCGTCCGTGAAGCCTGCCAACCAGCTCCTGTCCGCAATGGGCACCACCGTGTTCACCGTGATGTCGGCGCTCGCGACGCAGCACGGCGCGATCAACCTGGGCCAGGGCTTCCCCGATACCGACGGGCCGGAGGACGTGCTGCAGGCCGCCGCCGACGCGCTGCGTGACGGTCGCAACCAGTATCCGCCGCTGACCGGCGTACCGGAGCTGCGTCAGGCGGTGGCAGACGCCAACGCCCGCTTCTACGGCCTGCAGGTAGACCCGGGGTCCGAGGTCGTCGTCACGTCCGGCGCCACCGAGGCCATCACCGCCTGCCTGATGGCGCTGCTCAACCCCGGCGACGAGGTCGTGCTGATCGAGCCGCTGTATGACACCTACCTGCCTGTCGTGCGCATGCTGGGCGCGGTGCCGCGCCTGGTTCGCCTGCAGCCGCCGAAGTGGGACCTGCCGCGGGCCGAGCTGGCGGCGGCGTTCGGGCCGAAGACCAAGGCGATCCTGCTGAACACCCCGATGAACCCGACCGGCAAGGTGTTCACCGCCGCCGAGCTGGCCTTCATCGCTGACCTGGTCAGCCGCCACGACGCCTATGCCGTTTGCGACGAAGTGTATGAGCACCTGACCTTCGACGGCTGGCGGCACATTCCGCTGATGACCCTGCCTGGGATGCGCGACCGCTGCCTGCGGGTCGGCAGCGCGGGGAAGACGTTCAGCCTGACCGGGTGGAAGATCGGCTACGTCACCGGTCCCGCGGCGCTGTGCGGCATCGTCGCCAAGGCGCACCAGAACCTGACCTTCACCACGCCGCCCAACCTGCAGCGGGCCGTCGCCGTCGGGCTGGCCAAGGACGACGCTTATTTCACCGGGCTGGGCGAGGGGCTAGGGGCGAAGCGGACGCGGCTGTCGGACGGGCTGGCCGCCATCGGGTTCGAGGTGCTGCCGGCGATGGGCAGCTACTTCGTGACGGCGGACTTCGC
>CAXTDP010001008.1:0-2048 GCA_964242295.1 uncultured Acetobacteraceae bacterium
CGCCGACCGCCATGCCGTCCGATAGGCCGGCGCCCCCTTCGCTGTCCGGCAGGAAGCCGTCCGCGCCCGGCAGCGCCACGAAGACCCCGGCCATCGCCGGCACCCGCGCCGATACCCGACCGCGCAGCAGGTCGCCGACGCCGTCCGGGCGTCCGGGGCGCCAGATGGCGTAGTCCAGTAACGCGCCGTTTTGCACAACTGAAACACGCACTTCCCCGGGGCTGCACGCCGCCAGGATTTGGGTGGTCACGGGACGGGGTAGCCGCGTCCGCGCAGCACCTGCGACGCTTCGAACAGCGGCAGGCCGACGACGCCGCTGTAGCTGCCGGACAGGAAGCGCACGAAAACGGCGGCTCGGCCCTGGATGGCATAGCCGCCGGCCTTGCCCACGCCTTCGCCGCATGCGGCATAGGCGTCCACCTGGGCTGGCGTCAGGCGGGCGAAGCCGACGACGCTGTCGGACAGCCGGGCGGATAGGCCGCCATCGGGGGCGATCAGCACCAGGGCGGTGAGCACGTGATGGCGCCGCCCGGACAGCAGAGCCAGGCAGGCGCAGACCTCGGCTTCGTCCGCCGCCTTTGGCATGATGCGGCGGCCCAGGGCGACCACGGTGTCGGCGGATAGGGTGTAGGCGCCGGGTTCGGCGACGCCTCGGGCCTTTTCGACGGCCATGCGCTCGGCGTAGGGGCGGGGAAGCTCGCCGCGGCGGGGAGTTTCGTTGATGTCGGCGGGAACCACGCGGTCGGGGGTGATGCCGGCCTGGGCCAGCAAGGCGAGGCGCCGGGAGCTGGCAGAGGCCAGGATCAGGGGGGCGCTGCTTGGCCCGGTGGACAGGCTTGCTTGGACCGGTCTTGCTTGAAGTGGACCTACTTGAAGCGGAATGTGATCCGGCCCTTGCTGAGGTCGTAGGGCGTCATCTCCACGTTCACCCGGTCCCCGGCCAGCACGCGGATGCGGTTCTTGCGCATCTTGCCCGAGGTGTGGGCGAGGATGGAATGCTCGTTGTCCAGCTTCACGCGGAACATGGCGTTGGGCAGCAACTCCATGACGGTGCCGCTGAATTCGATCATGTCTTCTTTGGACATCAGGTTCCTTGGTCTTGTTGGATGGCAGGGTTTGATTTCACGTCGAAATGTGATGCTGGCGGGGGGAAGGATCAACCCACAGGTGATGCTTCCTCTCCCGCCGGGAACGGGTTGGAAGTGGGGAAACAGCCGGCGCTGACCTGTCCGGATGCGGCGCCGGCTGGGTTTGGGTGAGTGAGGGCTGGGCTTGCGGCTTTCCTCACCCCGGCCCTCTCCTGGAGGGAGAGGGAGAAGGAACGGACAGCCTGATTGCTATGCTGCGGGCGTGGGCTTGCAGGCTTTCAGCTTCGGCCAGGGCTACTGCGGCTGGGCCGACTTCGGACAGGGCGGCGGCGCCGGACTCCACCCATGTGGTGCGCTTGATGAAGTCATATACCGACAGGCCCGAGGCGAAGCGCGAGGTGCGGCCGGTCGGCAGCACGTGGTTCGGGCCGGCCACGTAGTCGCCGACCGCCTCCGGGCAGTATGCGCCCAGGAACGCCGCCCCGGCGTGGCGGATACGGGCGAACAGGGCGCGGGGGTCGGGAACCATGATCTGCAGGTGCTCGGGGGCGAGCTGGTTGGTCAGCCGGGCGCCCTCCTCCCAGTCTCGCACCAGCACGATGGCGCCGTGGTCGCGCCAGCTTGCCCCGGCGATGGCCTCACGCGGGAGCGTCGGCAGCTCGGCCAGCACGGCGGCTGCGACGGCGTCGGCGAACCCGGCGTCGGTGGTGATGAGGATGCTCTGCGCGGCCTCGTCGTGCTCGGCCTGGGCCAGCAGGTCCAGGGGGACGTAGCGGGGGTGGTTGGCGCCATCCGCCAGGATCACGACCTCGGACGGGCCGGCAATGCTGTCTATGCCGACGCGGCCGAACACCTGGCGCTTGGCCTCGGCGACGTAGGCGTTGCCGGGGCCGACGATGCGGTCGACCGGGGCGATGCTGGCGGTGCCGTAGGCCAGCGCCGCCACGGCCTGGGCGCCGC
>CAXTDP010001009.1:0-2041 GCA_964242295.1 uncultured Acetobacteraceae bacterium
CGTCGTATCCAGAGCTGAGCGGCCGGCGGCTGTGGCGCGAGCTGGGCTTCAAGGGCGGCTACACGTCCGTGACGGGCTTCCTGCACGACATCCGCCCGGCGCCGGCGCCGGTGTTCGAGCGCCGGTTCGAGACGCCCGCGGGCCGGCAGGCGCAGGTGGACTTCGCGCAGTTCCGCACCGAGTTCGCCGACGATCCCGGCCAGATGCGGATCGTGTGGCTGTTCTCGATGGTGCTGGGGCACAGCCGGCTGATCTGGGGCCGGTTTGTCGCCCACCAGGACCTGCAAACGGTGCTGCGCTGTCACGTGGCGGCGTTTGAGGCGCTGGGCGGGGTGCCGTCCGAGATCCTGTATGACCGCATGCGCACGGCGGTGACGGGCGAGGATGCCGAGGGCGTCGTCGTGTTCAACAAGGGCCTGGTCGAGTTGGGCCGGCACTACGGCTTCCTGCCCAAGGCGTGCCGCCCGTATCGTGCCAAGACCAAGGGCAAGGTGGAGCGCCCGTTCCGCTACATCCGCGAGGACTTCTTCCTCGCCCGCAGCTTCCGCAATCTCGACGACCTCAACGCGCAGTTCCGGCAGTGGCTGGACGGGGTTGCCAACGCACGGACGCACGCCACCACGCAGCGCGTCGTGTCCGAGCACTTCGCCGACGAGCGGCCGAGCCTGCAGCCGCTGCCGGCCGGCCGGTTCCAGGCGGTGCTGCGGCTGGACCGTCGGATCACCCGCGAGGGCATGGTTTCGGTGGACGGCAACCTGTATTCAGTGCCGGACCTGACGCGCAAGCGGGCGGTCGAGGTGCAGGTGCTCGCCGGCGAGGTGCGCATCTACGAGGGTAACGTTCTGATTGCCGCCTATCCCGTGCTGGAGGGGAGTGGCCGGCGGCAGATCGCGGCCGGGCACCGGCACCTACCACCGCCGGCCAACAGCGAAACGCCGCGGTCGGGATCGCCGACCATTCCGCCTGCTGCTCGCCCAGGCGACGCAGTGAGCAAGCGGCCTTTGGAGTTCTACGAGGCGGTCGGCCGACGGCTTGCGGGCGGGGGGCTTCCGGGATGAGGGCGGAGGATGCCGGCCCGGCGACGCTTGACCGTGTCCGCCGCAACCTGGTCGGGCTGCGGATGCCGCGGGCGCTGGAGGTGCTGGACCACACGATGCAGCAGCTCGAGCGCGGCGAGATCGGCGCGGTTGAGGCGATCGACACGCTGCTGGCCGAGGAGTTCACCGGACGCGAGGGGCCGCGGGTCAAGGCGGCACTGCGAATGGCGCGGCTGTCTACGGTCAAAACGCTGGCGAGCTTTGACTTCTCGTTCCAGCCGTCTCTGAACCGCAACCGCATCCTGTCCCTGGCACAGCTGGCGTTCATCGAGCGCAACGAGGTCGTGCACCTGCTTGGCCCGCCCGGCACCGGCAAGTCGCACCTGGCCATAGCGCTCGGGGTGGAGGCGGTGCGTGCCGGGCGGAGCGTCTACTTCTCGCCCTTGGCCGACATCGTCGCCTCGCTGGCCCGGGCCGAGCGGGAGGGAAGCTTGCGCGAGCGCATCCGGTTCCTGAGCCGGGCGTCGCTGCTGATCGTGGACGAGATCGGCTACCTGCCGGTCAGCGCCAGCAACGGCAACCTGTTCTTCCAACTGGTCAATGCCCGCTACGAGCGGGGAGCGATGATCCTGACCTCCAACCGCGGTTTCGGCGAGTGGGATCAAGTTTTTGGCGACAGCGTGGTCGCCGCGGCCTTGCTGGACAGGCTGCTGCACCACGCGACCGTCGTGCAGATCGAAGGGTCAAGCTACCGGTTGCGCCAGCATGCCGACCTCGTCCCTGAGACAATGCGCGCGCGACCCACGACAGCTGCAACGTCGCAAAAGCGACGTGGCCGGCCACCAAAGGCGGAGGTGCCCGATCCCACCATCGGCTGATCACCGCCGTGCTACCTGAGGAATATTACTTTGGAACATCCGGGGAGGATTCAGCCGGCGTTGACACGAGGAAGCTGAAGCATGCCATTTTGGCGTCGGCTTGGGACGTGAACCGGCGCCGGTCCA
>CAXTDP010001010.1:0-2031 GCA_964242295.1 uncultured Acetobacteraceae bacterium
CGTCCTGCACGGCGGCGCCGACCGCCGCGATGGCGTCCGCCGGCATCCGGTGCGCGCCGCCCAACGGCTCCGGCACCAGGGTGTCCACGATGCCCATCCCGAGCAGGTCCGTGGCCGTCAGCCGCAGCGCTGCCGCCGCAACCGAGGCCTGCGCCGCATCCCGCCACAGGATGCTCGCGCAGCCCTCCGGCGAGATCACCGAGTAAACCGAATGCTCCAGCATCAGCACCCGGTCCCCGGCGGCAAGCGCTATGGCGCCACCCGACCCGCCCTCGCCGATGATGGTGGCGACGACCGGCACGGGGGCATCCAGGCACGCCTCGATGGAGCGGGCGATGGCCTCCGCCTGGCCGCGCGCCTCGGCGTCAATGCCCGGGAAGGCGCCGGCGGTGTCCACGAAGGTCAGCAGCGGCAGGCGGAAGCGTCCGGCCAGCTCGATCAGGCGGTGGGCCTTGCGATACCCCTCCGGCCGGGCCATGCCGAAGTTGTGCTTGACCCGGGTTTCGGTGTCCGACCCGCGTTCGGTCCCCAGCACCACCACGGAGCGCCCATTGAACCGGCCGAGGCCGCCAACCACCGCCGCGTCGTCGGCAAACGCCCGGTCCCCGGCCAGCGGCGTGAACTCCTCGATCAATCCCCTGATGTAGTCCAGCGCATGCGGCCGGTCGGGGTGCCGGGCGACCTGGGTCTTCTGCCAGGCCGTCAGGTTGGCGTAGGTCAGGCGGAGCTGCTCGTCCGCCTTCTGCTCCAGCGCCGCGACTTCCTCGTCAATGTCTATGCCGCCGGGCTGCTGCATCCGGCGCAGGTCCTCGATCTTGCTTTCCAGCTCCGCGACCGGCTTCTCGAAGTCCAGGAAGTGACGCATCCCCCGGGCTTAACCCGGCCCGGACTGTTTCACCAGGGGATGCAGGCTGTTTCGCCAGGGGATGGTGCAGCGCAACCAGCTCCTGCAACCGTTCGGACAGGACGTGCGTGTAGATCTGCGTCGTCGCGATGTCGGCATGGCCGAGCAGCAGTTGCAAGCTGCGCAGGTCGGCGCCGCGGGCCAGCATGTGGCTGGCAAAGCTGTGGCGCAGGACATGCGGGCTGACGCGCGCCGGGTCCAGCCCGGCGTCCAGCGCGACGCCCTTCAGCGCCACCGCGAAGCCCTGGCGCGTCATCGCCTGGCGCGGGTCGCGCCCGGGGAACAGCCAGGGCGATTTGGGGGCGGCCTCCACCAGCTTGGCGGCAGCGGCCTTGGCGCGGTCGGACAGCAGGACCATGCGCTCCTTGCTGCCCTTGCCCCGGACGATCAGCATCTCGGAGCGTACGCCCAGGGCCGTGCGCGGCAGCGACAGCAGCTCGGACACCCGCAGGCCCGTCGCATACAGGGTCTCCAGGGCGGCATGCGCCAGCAGGCCGGGCACGCCGGGCTTGGCGCGGGCGGCGGCGAGCAGGGCGTCCACCTCGGGCTCCGTCAGGTTGCGCGGCAGGCTCGTGGGCAGGCGCGGGGTGTCCAGCAGGTGGCTGGGGTCGTCCGGTCGCACGCCGTTGATGACCAGGAAGCGGCAGAACCCGCGCAAGGAGGATAGCCGCCGGGCCGCAGTCCGGGCGGAAACGACGCCGTGCAGCGAGGCCATGTAGCCGTGCAGCGTCTTCTCGGTGGCCGCCGACACCAGTTCGCCCTGCCCTGCCGCATGCGCCGCAAACGCGAGCAGGTCAGCACGATAAGCCTCGATGGTATTACGGGCGGCGCCACGCTCGGCCGCAAGCATCTCCAGGAAAGCCTCGATGTGCCGGTCCACCGGATCAGTCCCCCCGCCACTTCCTGCCCCCTCTCCCTCCGGGAGAGGGTTGGGGTGAGGGAAGCCGCACGCACGGTCCACGACCCGCTACAGGCGCAAGTCTCGATTGGGCCAAGTGGGCGCTTGCGTTTTCCCTTACCCTAACCCTCTCCCGGAAGGAGAGGGAACAAAGCCCGCCCCTGCGCACAAAACTCCCCCCTATCGCGGCTGGAACCGGTCGTTCGGCAGCACGTGCTGCACCTGCTCC
>CAXTDP010001011.1:0-2029 GCA_964242295.1 uncultured Acetobacteraceae bacterium
TCCCCTCGCCGATCGAGGGCCGGGTCGGGCTGCGCCAGGTAGACGCCGGCAATTTCATCCGGGCCGCCGACCCCGCCACGACGGGGATAGTCACGGTCGCGCAGATACACCCGATCTCGATGGTGTTCACCCTGCCCCAGGACATACTGCCGCAGGTGCAGGCCGCCATGCGCCGGGCCAAGCTGCCGGTGGCGGCTTACAGCAGCGACGACCGCACCAAGCTCAGCGAAGGGGAGCTGCTGACCCTGGATAGCAGCATTGATGCCGCAACCGGCACCATCAAGCTGAAGGCCGTGTTCGCCAACGCCGACGACAACCTGTGGCCCGGGCAGTTCGTGAACGTGCGTATGCGCCTGGACCTGCGCGGCGACGCGCTGACGATACCCTCCCAGGCCGTCCAACGCGGCGCCAACGGGATGTATGTCTATGTCATCAAGCCCGACGGCACGGCGCTTGCACAAACGATCGAGGTTGACCAGGATGACGGCAAGGTGGCGGTGATCGCTAAGGGCCTGGATGGAAATGAGCGTGTGGTGCTGGCAGGACAGTCGCGGCTGTCTAACGGCGCCCGCGTGAGCGTGAACGACACGAAGCCGGCCAGCTAAGCGGCCCAACCGACGCCGCACGGAGGCTTGCCCATGAGCATTTCGACCCCGTTCATCAACCGGCCGGTTGCAACCTGCCTGCTGATGGCCGCCATCATGCTGGTGGGGATCGCAGCCTACCCGCTGCTGCCGGTGGCTCCGCTGCCCCGGGTCGAGTTCCCAACCATCCAGGTCACCGCCGCCCTGCCCGGCGCCAGCCCGGAAACCATGGCGTCCACCGTCGCCCAGCCGTTGGAACGCCAGTTCGCGCAGATCTCCGGCGTCGCGCAGATGACCAGCATCAGCGTCGGCGGCTCGTCCCAGGTGGTGGTGCAGTTCGACCTGGACCGCAGCATAGATGCCGCCGCGCTGGACGTGCAGGCCGCCATCAACAATGCCGGCGGGCAACTGCCCAAGAACCTGCCCAACCCCCCGCTGTTCCGCAAGGTCAACCCGGCCGACAGCCCGATCCTGATCCTGGCGGTGCAGTCCGACGTGCTGCCGTTGATCGAGGTGGACGACTACGCCGACAACATCCTGAGCCAGCAGATCAGCCAGATCGGCGGTGTGTCGCAGGTCAGCATCGGCGGCGAGCAGAAGCGCGCGATCCGTGTGCAGGTGGACCCCGGGCGTGTCGCCGCCATGGGCATGACGCTCGAGGACGTCCGCACCATGCTGGTCACCGCCACGGTGGACGCCCCCAAGGGTTCGGTGGACGGCGCCCAGCGATCCTTTGCGATCTACGCCAACGACCAGCTAACCCGGGCCGCCGAATACAACAACGTCATCCTCGCCTACCGCAACGGCGCCCCCGTGCGTGTGCGCGACATCGGCGTGGCGGTGGACGGGCCGGAGAACGCGCGCCTGGCCGGCTGGCAGAACGGCAAGCGCGGCATCCAGCTCCTGATCTTCAAGCAGCCCGGCGCCAACGTCATAGATACCGTCGAGCGCATCAAGGACGCGCTGCCCAAGCTCCGCGCGGCGATTCCGCCCTCCATCACCATCCAAACCATCGTGGACCGCACCGTGACCATCCGGGCGTCCCTGCACGAGGTGCAGTTCACCCTGCTGCTCTCCATCGCCCTGGTCGTGATGGTTATTTTCCTCTTCCTCCGCAACGTCTGGGCGACGATCATTCCCAGCGTCACGGTGCCGCTCGCCTTGGTCGGCACCTTCGCGCTGATGTATCTGTGCGGCTACAGCCTGAACAACCTGACCCTGATGGCCCTGACCATCGCCGTCGGCTTCGTCGTGGACGACGCCATCGTCATGCTGGAGAACATCTACCGCCACATCGAGGAGGGCATGAACCCGCGTGAGGCCGCCCTGAAGGGCGCCGGCGAGATCGGTTTCACCATCATCTCCATCAGCCTGTCGCTGGTGGCGGTGTTCATCCCGCTGCTGCTGATGGGCGGCATCGTCGGCCGCCTGTTCCGCGAGTTCGC
>CAXTDP010001012.1:0-2029 GCA_964242295.1 uncultured Acetobacteraceae bacterium
GCGGGGACGCTGGCCGCGGCGGCCTTCGCCACCCGGCTGGTGCCGCCCCGCTGGGCCGGGCTGGTGCTGCATGGCGTGATCGCCGGGTTCGGCGTGTCAATGGTGCTGTTCGGACTGTCGCGCTCCCTCCCCTTGTCCGTGGCGGCGCTGTTCGTGGCCGGCCTATGCGACGGGGTGAGCGTGGTGATCCGCCGCGCCATCCTGCGCCTCGCCTCGCCGGAAGCCATGCGGGGCCGGATCGCCGCGGTCCGCATGGTGTTCCTGTCCTCGTCGAACGAACTCGGCGCGTTCGAGAGCGGCGTGGCGGCCAGCCTGCTGGGCGCCCCCGCGGCAGTGTGGGCCGGCGGCCTGGTGACCCTGGGAGTGGTGGTGGTGACGGCGCTGCGGGCGCCGGGCCTGCGGCGGTTGGACCTGGAGGTGCTGGGCCGGTGACAACCCCCGCTCACACGTCCCCTGCTCACGTGCTCCTGCTCACGCACCCCCTGCTCACATACCGGAGCGGCATGCTACCTGCAGGCGTTCGGCAAGCTCGTCCCGCCGGTAGGGCTTCGGCAGGATCGGCAGGCCGATGGGCACGCTGTGCTCGCGGGCCAGCGCATCGCCGGCATAGCCGGAGGTCAGCACCACCCGCAGCCCCGGCCGCAGCCGCTCCGCCTCCACCGCCAATTGCAGCCCGTTCATCCCGCCCGGCATCACGATGTCGGAGAACAGGATGTCCACCCGCTCCTCCCCGCGCAGCCGCTCCAGCGCCTCCGCCGCGTCCCGCGCCGCAATGACCCGATAGCCGAGGTCGGCCAGGTTCTCGATCACCGCGGTCAGCACCGCAGCCTCGTCCTCGACCGCAAGCACGGTCTCCCCCGCCTCCGCATGGCGCAACACGCTGGCCGAGCCGGCGCTGCATGCCGCGGGCGCCACGGCCTCGGTCCGCGGCAGCCAGATCTCCACCACCGTGCCCTGGCCCGGCGCCGACGTGATCTCCACCGTGCCGCCCGCCGCCCGGGCGAACCCATACACCTGGCTCAGCCCAAGCCCAGACCCCTTGCCGAACTCCTTGGTGGTGAAGAACGGCTCGAACACCTTGGCGCGCGTCGCCTCATCCATGCCGGACCCGTTGTCGGCCGCCGCCACCACGGCGTAGCTGCCCGGCGGCAACCCATCCCTGCCGTCCCGTTCGGCGTTGCGGGTGCTGACCTCGATGCGCCCACCCTGCGGCGGCAGCGCGTCGCGCGCGTTGACGACCAGGTTCAGCACCGCGGACTCGAAATCGCCGAGGTCTATATAAGCGGGATGCAGGCCCGGCTGCAGGACCAGCCTCACCTGCGCGGCCTCGCCCAGCACGCGCCGGGCCAGCGGCTCGAAGTCGCGCAGCGAGGCGTTCAGGTCCACCGTTTCCGGGCGCAGATCCTGCCGGCGGGCAAAGGTCAGGAGCTGGCGCGTCAGGCGGGCACCGCGCTGCGCCGCCTCCATCCCGGCCTCGGCCATCTTCAGCACCCGCTCCCGGTCGTCCGGCCGGCGCCGTATCATCTCGAACCCGCTGGTGACGACCGTCAGCAGGTTGTTGAAGTCATGCGCGACCCCGCCGGTCAGCCGGCCGATGGCCTCCATCTTCTGCGCCTGCCGCAGCGCCGCGTAGGCCCGGGCCACCTCGTCCGCCGCCGCCTCGGCCTTGGCCCGCAAGACGTCCACCTCGTGCAGGTAGGCCCACAGGATGACGAAGGCGGACACCATCGCCACCACCCGCCCGGCATACCACCCGACCGACCCGTGCGACCCGCCAACCATGGTCAGGATGTTGTCGAGCATCAGCAGGACCAGCGAGACGCCGATCCAAAGGTCCAGCACGGAGGCCCGGCGCCGTGTCGCCCACCGCAGCGCCACCAGCGCCGCAGCCGCAAGCGCCTGCGCCGCCAAGCCGGCGCCCCAGCCCGTCAGCGCCAAGTGGTCATCGCCCGTGACCTGGTGCGGCTCGGCGGCCGGGCGCTCGACCCGCCGGGCTACGACCTGCTGGGGGCGTTCGTCGGCTCGGAGG
>CAXTDP010001013.1:0-2018 GCA_964242295.1 uncultured Acetobacteraceae bacterium
GGTGCGATACCAGCCGCGCCCCTTGATCTCCCGGTCCGCGAACACCGCCAGCAGCAGCGCCACCCCAATGGCCAGCGCGGCGACGGCGGCGCAGAACAGCACCGTGCGCCCGGCGCTGTCCCGATACAGCGGATCGGTGAACAGGTCGGTGAAGTTCTCGGCGCCCACGAACACCGAGCGCAGTCCGAAGGCGTCCTGCCGCTGCGTGCTGGACCAGACGGCCTGCCCGGCAGGCCACAGGAAGAACACCGCCGTCAGCAGCAACTGCGGCAAGACAAGCAGCAGCGGCAGCACGCGGCCGGGGAAGACGGTGCGCCGATCCATTTTTTCTTATGCTGCCGGTGCCTGAGTGACATGAGCCGCCGCCGTTGCGGTGCGCGCGACGCAACGGCGGACCAGGGAAGCGGCCTGTTGTACTGGCGGCGACTGGATTGCCCCGCCGCAAGCGGCTTGCAAGGCCAGGCCGAAAGGTTGGACCGGGACGGCCAAGGGCGCTATGCCTTATTGGACCGTTCGAACTCCCGTAGCACGCGGTTGCCGCGGCTGACGATGGTGTCCAGCGCCGCCTTAGCGTCCTGCTTGCCCTGCAGCGCGCCCTCGACCTCCTCATAGATGATGTTGCGGATTTCCGGCATCCGGCCGAGGCGGAAGCCCTTGCTGTTCGGCGTCACGGTGCCGCGGGACAACTGCGCGACGGGCACGTCGGCGCCGGGGTTCTTGTCGTAGAACCCCTCCTTCTTGCTTTCCTCGAAACCGGCAGTGGTCACCGGCACATAGCCGGTGCGCTGGTGCCAGGTCGCGTCCATCTTCGGCTGGGCGATGAAGCGCAGGAACTCGGCCACGCCCTTGTATTCCTCCGGCGACCGGCCCGGCGCCGTCATGGTCCACAGGCTGGCGCCGCCGATCACCGAGTTGAGCGGCGTCGGGATCAGGTCCTGGTCGTAGGGCAGCGGCGCTTCCATCCAGTTGAACCTGCAGTTCTTGACCACGTCCCCGCGCGAGCCGGAGGACATGAAGCTGATCGCCGCCTGACCCGAATAGAACTGCGTGTTCGGCGCGTCGTCGCGCCCGGCGTAGCGGAAGGTGCCGTCCTTCTGCATGTCCAGGAACCGGGTCACCTGCTTGACAAAGGCCGAGGCATTTAGCTGCAACTCGGTGTCCAGGCCCTCGAAGCCGTTGGCCTTGGTGGCGTAGGGCACGTCGTGCAGCGCCGCGAACTGCTCCATCTGTATCCAGGTGAACCAGGCGCTGGTCATCGGCACCGGCGTCGCCGCCTTCTCCTTCAGCGTCTTGGCGGCGATGGCGACCTCCGCCCAGGTACGCGGGGGATGCGTGGCGTCCAGGTTGGCCTTGTCGAAGGCGTCCTTGTTGATCCACATCACGGCGGTGCTGCTGTTGAACGGCATGGACGCCAGGCGCCCGTCCGGCAGGCTGTAGTAGCCGCGCACGGCGGGAATGTAGGCGTTGGGATCAATGGCGACGCCGGTATCCTGGATCAGTTGCCAGGTCTGCTTCACCGCCGGGCCGGCGGCGAGCATGGAACCGGTGCCGACCTCGAACATCTGCACCAGATGCGGCGCCTGGTTGGCCCGCCAGGCGGCGATGGCGGCGGTCAGCGTTTCGGCATAGGTGCCCTTGAACACCGGGACGATCTCCGCCCCCTGCTGTGCCCCGTTGAACTCGGCGCAGATGCGGTTCACCTCGTCAGTCAGCACGCCGTTCATGGCGTGCCAGAACACGATACGGGTGCGGCCGCCCTGAGCGCGGGCGGAGGGGGCGGCTGTGGTTGCCGCGAGTGCGGCGGCGCCAGCCAGCAGGGTGCGACGGTTCATCGGATGATCCTCCGTGTTATATCAACGTGGGCGTAGCCACGAAGCGTTACGGCATTGCTACAGATTGATGGCAGGGGTGTGAAGGCCCGTGCATGGCAAGATGCGGGAACGCGGCTTGTTGTCTTCAAACAGAAGCACAGGAATACCTACCCGCACCGCATGCCAATGGCGAACCGGCGTCGGCGC
>CAXTDP010001014.1:0-2018 GCA_964242295.1 uncultured Acetobacteraceae bacterium
CGCACCAGGCGGCGGGTTGGCCCGCACCGGGCGCGACGTGCCGGCCGGCAGCGCGCCGCGCCCGTCCAGCGGCTGCCCCAAGGGATCAACGACCCGTCCCAGCCAACCGTCCGAGACGGCAAGCCCGGCCCCCCGCACCCGTCCCGGACCGAACGGCAGGGTGGCGGCGCTGCGCGGCCCCAACCCGTCCAGCGGACCGAACGCCAGCGCACGCGCCATGCCGTCCCGGAAGCCGACGACCTCCGCCGCGACGCTGCGGACCCGTCCATGACCCGACGGCTCCGCCAGCACGGACTGGCCATGGACGGCGATCCGGTCCCCAACGGCAAGCTCTCCCGTAATGCCCGAGACTTCGATCAACATGCCCGACACCGCCGCGACCTGGCCGGACATGCAGGGTGCGGCATGGCCGGGCAGCACGGTTGCCGCCGTCCGCAAGCGGTCAAGCACCTGGTCGCGTCTCAAATTAGATGTTCCTTCTACCTGGAGAGATGAGTTTGGCCGGGTTAGCCGGATATCCAACGCTCATAACAATAATTATGGGTGCAACAGTAAAATAATTGTGGACAGACACCCGTTCAGGTTGCAGATTGAGACCAGTCAGAATGACAAGGAACAACTTATGCGTGTGCTGGTGATTGAGGCTGATCCGATTGCTTCCCGTGGCCTGACCGGGCTGCTGCGCGGCAACGGGGCGGTGGTGGAACATGCCACCACCGGCGCTGACGGCCTGGACCTCCTCCGCCATTACGAGTTCGACCTGGTGATGGTGGACATGGCGCTGCCGGACAGCGACGGGACGGAAGTGGTGCGCCGGATGCGCGCCGCCCGGATCGAGACCCCGGCCGTGGTGACGTCCGCGCAGGCCCGGGCCGACATCAAGGTGCGGGCCTTCGGCGCCGGCGCCGACGACTTCATCTGCAAGCCGTTCGACCCGGCGGAACTGCAGGCCCGCCTGCAGGCCATCCTGCGCCGCAGCAAGGGCTACAGCCAGCCGACCCTGGTCCTCGGCAGCCTGCAGCTCAACCTGGACAGCCGCGAGGTCACGGTGGCGGACTGCCCGGTCCACCTGACCGGCAAGGAGTATGCGAGCCTCGAGCTGCTGGTGCTGCGCAAGGGCATGGTGCTGACCAAGGAGGCGTTCCTGAACCACTTGTACGGCGGCATGGATGAACCGGAGATGAAGATCATTGACGTGTTCATCTGCAAGCTCCGCAAGAAGCTGGCAGAGGCCGGGGCGCCCAACCTGATCGGCACGGTCTGGGGCCGCGGCTACATCGTGCGCGAACCGGCCCCGGCTGCTCAGCGGACCGTCACGGCGCGCGGTTCGTTGGTGGACGCCTGACGCGGCGGTTCCCGGCGGGATGACAGGGGTGCCCGGCGCAACGCTGCTGCCCGGGCACACCCCATCACCTCCATGCGGCGCGCAACCGGCCTTCAACCCACCCAAGACGGCCCGGTCACGAAACAGCAACACCGGACCTGCTGACACACTCCTGCTTATGGCGTAACCGGTGCGGCGCCCCGCCGCACCCGCCAGAAAGCAGCGCGAATGTCCGACACCGCCTTTCCCGCCTTCGCCTCCGCGCGCCGGCTGCCCAACGCGTTCGACCTGGTGGCGGGCGTGTGCATCGCCGGCGCGCTGGTTTATGTCGCCACCATCGCCCGGGGCACCCTGCAGCCCCTGGAAGCAGCGGCGGCGGACGCCATCACCCTCGATCCCTCGGCGCTGCCGGGCTACGCGGTCCGCACGACGCTGCGTATGTTCGCAGCGCTGGTATGCTCGCTGCTGTTCACCTTCACCTACGCCACCTGGGCGGCGAAAAGCCGGCGCGCCGGGCTGATCCTGGTGCCGGTGCTGGACATCCTGCAGTCCGTGCCGATCCTGGGCTTCCTGACCTTCACGGTCGTGTTCTTCATGGGCCTGTTCCCCGGCCGGGTGCTGGGGGCCGAGCTGGCGGCCATCTTCGCCATCTTCACCAGCCAGGCCTGGAACATGGCGTTCAGCCTGTATCAGT
>CAXTDP010001015.1:0-2017 GCA_964242295.1 uncultured Acetobacteraceae bacterium
GCCACCGCGGGGGGGATGCGGCTGATGAGGCGAGGGTCGAAGGCGTTGGGGATGATGTATTCAGGGCCGAAGTTCAGCCGCTTGCCGCCGGCGGAGGCGTTGTGGACCTCGTCGGGGACGTCCTCGCGCGCCAGGGCGGCCAGGGCCTCGGCGGCGGCGACCTTCATGGCGTCGTTGATGGTGCTGGCGCGCACGTCCAGGGCGCCGCGGAAGATGTAGGGGAAGCCCAAGACGTTGTTGACCTGGTTCGGGTAGTCGCTGCGGCCGGTGGCGATGATGGCGTGCGGGCTGACGGCGCGGGCTTCCTCCGGGGTGATCTCCGGGTCGGGGTTGGCCATGGCGAAGATGATCGGCTTGTCGGCCATGGTGCGGACCATGTCCTGGGTCAGGGCGCCGCGGACCGAGAGGCCGAAGAACACGTCGGCGCCGGCCACGGCGTCGGCCAGGGTGCGCTTGTCGGTGGCGACGGCGTGGCCGGACTTCCACTGGTTCATGCCGGCGGTGCGGCCCTGGTAGACGACGCCCTTGGTGTCGCAGAGGATGACGTGCTCGGGGCGCATGCCCATCGCCTTCAGGAGTTCGACGCAGGCGATGGCGGCGGCGCCGGCGCCGTTCACCACCAGCTTGGTTTCGGCCAGGGTGCGGCCGGTGAGGTGGCAGGCGTTGATGAGGCCGGCGGCGGCAACGATGGCGGTGCCGTGCTGGTCGTCGTGGAACACCGGGATGTCCATCAGCTCGCGCAGGCGCTGCTCGATGACGAAGCACTCGGGGGCCTTGATGTCCTCCAGGTTGATGCCGCCGAAGCCGGTGCCGAGGTAGCGGACGCAGTTGACGAACTCGTCCACGTTCTCGGTGGAGATTTCGAGGTCTATGCCGTCGAGGTCGGCGAAGCGCTTGAACAGGGCGACCTTGCCCTCCATCACCGGCTTGCTGGCCAGCGCCCCGAGGTTGCCGAGGCCGAGCACGGCGGTGCCGTTGCTGACGACGGCGACCATGTTGCCCTTGGTGGTGTATTCGTAGGCGAGCGCCGGGTCGCGCTGGATGTGCAGGCAGGGTTCGGCGACGCCGGGCGAGTAGGCCATGCTCAGGTCGCGGGCGGTGACCAGCGGCTTGCTGATGCGGGTTTCCAGCTTGCCGGGACGGCCGGACGAGTGGAGCGCCAGGGCTTCTTCGGCTGAGACGCGGGAGCTGCGCGGCTCGTTCTCGCTGGGGGTGGGCGTGCTCGGGGTGCCCGTGCTCGGGGTAATGGTGCCGTCGGCCATGATGGGCGTTTCCTGTGTCTTGCTGGTTCCGTCCTGCATACGCCAGGGGGGCAGGCCACGTAACCCAGCCGCTTCGCAGGTGCGGCATGACGCGATATCGTGGGGCGATGGACCTTCCCAGCGCAGGCGCATCCCCGCCGCCGGCCCCCCCGTCCCCGGGTGCATCATCCCAGGGTGCGTCATCCCAGGGTGCGTCGCCGGCCATCGCCCAGTGGTTCGCGCTGAAGGCTGAAAATCCGGACGCGCTGCTGTTCCTGCGCATGGGAGACTTCTACGAGCTGTTCTTCGCCGATGCGGAGGCGGCGGCCGGCGCCCTGGACATCGCGCTGACCCGGCGCGGCGAGCACAATGGCACGGCGATCCCGATGTGCGGCGTCCCGGTCCACGCCGCCGATGCCTACCTGTCCCGGCTGATCCGCCGGGGATACCGCGTCGCGGTCGCCGAGCAGATGGAGCCGGCCAAGGGGCGCACCGGCAAGGGTCCGCTGAAGCGGGCGGTGGTGCGCCTGGTGACGCCGGGGACGCTGACGGAGGACAGCCTGCTGGAGCCGCACCGGCCCAACCTGCTGCTCGCCCTGGCCCGCGTCGGCCCGGCGCTGGGTGCTGCATGGCTGGACGTGTCCACCGGGCTGTTCGAGACGGAGGCGCTGGCGCCTGCCGGGCTGGCTGCCCTGCTGGGCCGGCTGGAGCCGGCGGAGATACTGGCGCCGGGTGGGCTGGCGCTGGGCGATTGGTCCAACCGTCGCGGACCCGAC
>CAXTDP010001016.1:0-2017 GCA_964242295.1 uncultured Acetobacteraceae bacterium
GGCCGCGGTCCGATCTGACCCCGCGCCATCGTGCCGTCATTGCAGCGGGCCAAGCGACCCGGCCCCCCGCCGATCAGGTTGCCAGCAGCCGCTCCGCCGCCTGCCTGACGCGCAGCGCGACCGCCTCGAACCCGATGGCGGCGGCCGTCGCTGTCATCGGCACCTCCAGCGCCACCGGGATGCCCGGCGGCATGTGCTGAACGATGCCCTTGATATCAATCCCGCCCTCGCCCGGCGGCAGCCGCTCCGCCCGGCCCGCATGGCGCAGTTCCTCCGTCGTGTAGCTGTCCCGCACCGGCGCGTCGCATACGTGCATGAAGGGCAGGCGTGATGCCGGCAGGCGGTCCAGGTCGGCCAGCGCGCTGCCGGACCGGTTGAAGTGCAGGGTATCCACCAGAATGCCCACGTCCGCCCGTCCCGTGGCCTCGACCACCTCGATGGCGGCGCCCAGGCTCGGGATGCCCGTCCATGGAAAGAACTCCAGCATGGCCTGCAGGCCGTAACGCGCCGACAACTCGGCAATGGCGCCGAGCCGGTCGGCCAGTCGCGCCAGGTTGGGGTCGTAGGGGCCGGTGACGACGTGCCGCGCCCCCAGCTCCGCGCCCGCCGCCAGGAACGGCTCCAGCCCGGCCACGTCCAAGTCCGGGGTGATCTGGACGAACTCGATGTCCAGCACGCCGATGCCGGTTTCGGCCAGGGCGGCCTTGGTTTCGCGCATCGTGGCGGGATCGTGCATCAGCGGGTAGCCGGGCGTGGTGTCGGTGACCCGGATCAAGCGCAGCCCCACGGTGCGGTAGCCGGTGCGGGCGGCGACGCGCACCATCTCCGGCGGCGGCAGGTCCAGCACGGTGAGGTGGGCAAGCGAAAAGGCCGGCGTCATGCCGCAGCCTCCTTGGCGCCTACGGGCCGGCTCATGGCCTGTCCATCCCCAGCCGGCTCAAGGCACGTCCATCGCCAGCCGGCTCATGGCGCGTCCATCCCCAGCACCTCGCCGGTCGCCAGCACCGCCGCGGCGCCGCCGGGCCGCAGCGCCTTGCCCTCCAAGGAGATCACATGCCCGCCCAGGGACCGCTTCGCCGCCACGCCGGTGATGGTCCAGCGCATCGTTACCAAATCGCCCGCGCGCACGGCGGAGCGCAGGCGAAAGCTGAATCCCAGCCCCACTCCCGGCCCCAGCGGCGCGAAGAATGCCGCCACCATCGCCATCAGCAGCGACGTGACCTGCGGCCCCGAGGCGATGATGCCGCCGAACCGGCTGCGCGCGGCATACTCGGCGTCGTGGTGCAGCGGGTTGATGTCACCGCACGACGACGCGAAGGCGGCGATGCCCGGCGCGTCGAACAGCACCTGCTTCTCGAAGCTGCGCCCCACGAGGTCGAGGTATGCTTGTTCCGCCATGCGCCGCTCCTTCCGGTTTCCCATCCAGCCCGTCAAGAGGCTAAGCAGCAGGACGAGTCCGAAAGGCGCCACCATGTCCCAAGCCATCCTGGTCCACGAAGCCGACGGCGTGATGGAGCTGCGCTTCAACCGGCCCGACAAGAAGAATGCCATCCTGGGTGCGATGTATGACGTCCTGACGGCCGCGCTGCACGACGCCGGCGCCCGTCCCGAGGTGCGTGCCGTGCTGATCGGGGCGGAAGGCGACGCCTTCACCGCCGGCAACGACATACGCGACTTCCTGGCCATGACCGGCGGGCTGGAGCAGGCGGCGCCCGCACGGTTCATCAACGCCATCGCCACGTTCGCCAAGCCGCTGGTCGCCGCGGTGCAGGGCGCGGCGGTCGGCGTCGGCACCACGCTGCTGCTGCACTGCGACCTGGTCTATGCCAGCCCGGCAGCGGCCTTCAGCGTGCCCTTCGTAAACCTGGGCCTGGTGCCCGAGGCCGGGAGCAGCCTGCTGCTGCCGGCACGCATGGGCCATGCCCGCGCCGCCGCGCTGCTGCTGCTGGGCGAATCCATGGACGCCGCGCAGGCGCTGTCCGCCGTCGACGACGCCAAGGCCAAGGCGTCGGCCAAG
>CAXTDP010001017.1:0-2015 GCA_964242295.1 uncultured Acetobacteraceae bacterium
AGGTCGTAGCCCTCCACCATCTGCGGCTTGGGGTCCACGTTGCTGTCCACGCCGAACAGCGTGTCCCAGATCAGCAAGCTGGCGTTGCGGACGACATACTGGGTGCCGGCGATGGCATCGAGGCTGCTCAGGTTGGCCTGCGGCACGAAGCGCAGCACGCGGGCGTTCTGCGCGCCTGCGAGGCTCGGCATCGCCAGGGTGCCTGTTGCCGCGGCAGCGGTGCCAAGAAAATCACGACGCTTCATGCCCGCTCCTTTGATGTCATGCCTGCAGCCGGTGGCGCGGACGCCCACCATGCCCAACAGTGTCGCCGGCAACAAGCAAGTTCCGGGCCGATGCCATCCAAACCGGACATTCCCGGGGCAACGTGGGCCAAGAGCTTACGGCCGAGGCGACGTAGGCCAACAGCCTACGGCCGGAGCAGCGTAGGCCAGGAGCCTACGGCCGCGCCAATGCAAACCTCGCCTCACGCCGGGCGCAGACCCCAGAAGATGGCAAACCCGTTCACCCGGCCTACCAAATCCCGCCGCAGCGCCGTCATGCTCTGGTAGCCGCCCACCGGCACCCAGGCGACCTCGTCCATCACGGTGCGCTGGATATCGTCGCAGGTGGCCTTGCGGGCGGCAGGATCGACGGCGTCGAACCAGGCATCGCGCAACTCCTCCAGCCTGGGGAGGGTAGGCCAGCCCGGCCAGCCCAGCAGACCGTTGCCGCGGGCGAGCGGATGCGTCGCCGGGTCGAGGAAATCATAGCTGGTGAAGCTGGTCAGCAGCGCGGACCAGCCACCGCCCGGCAGGGCCTCGCGGCTGGCGCGGCGTTGGATCACCGTGCCCCAGTCGGACAGCGCCAGGTCCACGTTGAAGCCCAGGCGGCGGAACAGGTCGGCGGCCACCTGGGTCATGGCGCTGGGCGCCAGGATGTCGGTCGGCCCGATCAGGCGCATGGGCTGGCTGGCGTATCCGGCATCCCGCATCGCCGCGCGGGCGCCGGCCAGGCTGCGCGGGGACAGCAGCGGTTCCAACCCGGCCTCGCCTGCATAGGGGGTGCCCGGCGTGAACACCCCGGCGCGGTCGCGCACCATGCCCGGGTCCGTACCGACGATGGCGGTCATGAAGTCGGATTGCTCGACAGCCGGCAGCAGGGCACGGCGCAGGGCACGGTCGTTGAACGGCGGATGCAGGTGGTTCAGCCGCAGGACGCCCATCAGCGGCAACGGGTCTATCGCCTCCACCACCACGCCACGGTTGCGGCGCAGCAAGGATTGCAGCTCGGGCGGCGGCTGCTCGAACCAGTCCACCTCGCCCTGCTGCAGCGCCGCCGAGGCCGTGGCGGCGTCGGGCAGGATGCGCCATTCCACCCGGCCGAAATGCGCCACCTTGCCACCGGCGGTCAGGCTCGGCACGCCCTCGGCGGGCACATAGGCCGGGTTGCGCTCATAGACGACCAGGCTGCCGCCGTTGAACTCGTCTGCCTTGAACCGGAACGGGCCGGAGCCGACGGTCCCGTCCATCTGCTTGAACGGATCGGTATGCGCCACCCGCGCCGGCATGATGAAGGCCGGGGCGCTGACGACGGCCAGCGCGTTGAACAGCAGCGGGAACGGGCGGGACAGGCGGAACACGATCCGCCGGTCTCCGTCCACCGACAGTTCGTCCAGCATCGTCGCCAGCTTTTGGCCGAATGGGTTGCGCGCCATCCAGCGTCGCAGGCTGGCCACCGCGTCCACGGCGCGTACCGGCTCCCCGTCATGGAACAGCAGCCCGTCGCGCAGGGTGATCGTGACCCGGCGCCCGCCATCCTCGACCAGGTGCCCCGCCGCCATCTGCGGCGTCGCCTCCAGCGCCGCCGTCAGGCCATACAGCGTGTCGTAGATCATGTAGCCGTGGTTGCGGGTGACGTTGGCCGTGGACCATACGGGATCGAGCGATCCCAGGTTGGCCTGCGGCACCATGCGCAGCACCCGCGCCCGCTGTGCCAGCGCCGGGCGGGCCAGGGACGCGCCGGTTGCAACGGCC
>CAXTDP010001018.1:0-2010 GCA_964242295.1 uncultured Acetobacteraceae bacterium
TCCACGACCATGGTCATGGGGCCGTCCGGCATGGGCAAGACGACGCTCGGGCTGCAGTTCCTGTCCCGGTGCGGCACGGGCGAGCCGGGCCTGCTGTTCGGTTTCTACGAAACGCCGGCGCGCGTCCACGCCAAGGCGGCAGCGGTGTGCCGGCCGCTGCTGGACCTGCTCGACAGCGGCGCGGTGGAGGTGCTCTGGCAGCCACCGACCGACGGCTTGCTCGACGCCTACGGCGAGCGCCTGCTGGAGAACGTCCGCCGCCGGGGCGTGCGGCGCCTGTTCATCGACGGCCTGGGCGCCTTCCAGGGTGCGGCGGTCGAGCCGGTGCGGCTGAACCAATACCTGACCGCGCTGATGAACGAGCTGCGGGCGCTTGGGGTCACCACGGTCTACACGCTGGCGGTGGCCGACATCATCGGACCCTACATCCGGGCGCCTGACGGCGAGCTCACCATCCCGTCCGACAACCTGGTCCTGATGCGCTACACCGAGGTGCGCTCGCGCCTGCACCGCATCGTGTCCGTCATCAAGGTCCGCAACAGCGACTTCGACCCGACGCTGTACGAGTACGTCACCACAAGCCAGGGTTTGCAGATCGGAGACGTGCTCGAGGGGGCCGAGATGGTTCCCGGCCGCCAGGCAGATGACGCGGCGTCCCGTGAGCGAGGCTTGCAGTCAAGGCACGGGAGCTGACCATGGCCCTGGTGCTGGTGGTGGAGGACGAGTTCGGCATTACGGAGCTGCTCGACGCCGTGCTTACGGAGGAGGGGCACCGCGTGTTGACCGCCATGAACGGCAAGCAGGGACTGGAGATGCTGGCCGCGGAGCACCCCGACCTGATCTTTACGGACTACATGATGCCCGTGATGGATGGCGCCGCGATGCTGGGCGCGATAGCGGCCGATCCTGGCTTGCGGGACATTCCGGTGGTGGTGATGAGCTCGATGCCCGAGATGACAATTGCCGAGCGGTGCTCGGGCTATGTCACTTTCATGCGCAAGCCGTTTAAACTGTTTCAATTGCTGGACGTGGTTGAGCGGGTGCTCGGAGGCGGCGCCGGTCCGGCGCCTTGACGCCAGTGGCGGGCAGCGGCGTGCCCAGCATGCTGCCGGCGCAGGTTGGATCCGGCCGCTATGGCAGCGCCAGCGAGGTCGTTCGCACCAGCCTTCGCCTGCTGGAGGAGCAGGAGCGGCGCACGACGGCGTCGCCAGTGCTGATCGGGGCGCCCGCGCCCGTGGTCCCCAATGCCCGCTGACGGCAGCGCGCCCGCGGCGGGCGAGCCGGAAGCGCTTCTGGCCGAGAACGCCCGGTTGCGCCGGCAGCTCGCAGAGGCTGAGCAACGGGCCGCCCACCTCGCCACGCAGGCTGCCCACGAGAGGCGCTTGCAGGGTGAAGGGTTCCTGCGCACCGTCCTTGCCTCGTCAGACGACTGCATCAAGGTGCTCGACCTCGACGCTAAGCTCGTTTTCATGAGCGAGGGCGGCCAGCGTGTGATGGAGGTGAGTGACTTCAACGCCATCCGCGGCTGCCCTTGGACCGACTTTTGGCAGGGTCAGGGCAACGCGGACGCCAGGGCCGCGGTGGAGGCTGCCCAGGCTGGCGGCATCGGGCATTTCCAGGGGACTGCCGACACGATGGCCGGCAATCCCCGGTACTGGGACGTGCAGGTCACGCCCATCCTGGGGACCGATGGCCGGCCCGAGAGGCTGCTGTCCGTGTCGCGCGACATCACCGCGATGCGCGATGCCGAAGGGGCAGTGCGCGCAAGCGAGGCCCGCTGGCGCGGCCTGTTCGGGTGCCTGCACGAAGGCGTGGTCCTTGGCGAGCTGGTGCGCGGTGCGGATGGCAGAACCGTGGACTGGCGCTACCTCGACGTGAACCCGGCCTGGGAAGAGATGGTCGGCATCCCGCGCGAGGCAGCAGTGGGCCGCACGGTCCGCGAGATCATCCCCGGCATCGAAGCCGAGTGGGTGGACGAGTTCGCCCGCGTGGTCGAGACGGGCGAGCCCG
>CAXTDP010001019.1:0-2003 GCA_964242295.1 uncultured Acetobacteraceae bacterium
GCCGCGTGAGCGCCGTCGAAATGGGGCCACTTCTTCCGGCGAGGTGTACTAGTGCGCCGCCGCTCCCTCGGCCCCGATGCCCGTCTCCGACCGGACATACTGCGCCTGGAACGCCGCGCGCTCCCGGTTGGCCTGGGCGCTGCGGTCCAGCGTGGACACCAGCCAGCACACGATGAAGGCCGCCGGCATGGTGAAGATGGCCGGCGAGGTATAGGGGAACCACGCCGACCCCGCCGGGTTGCCCAGCACCGACACCCAGATGGCCGGGCTGAGCACGGTCAGCACCACGGCGCTGATCAGCCCGGTGAAGCCGCCCAGGAACGCCCCCCGCGTCGTCAGCCCCGGCCACAGCATGGACAGCAGCAGCACCGGGAAGTTGGCGCTCGCGGCAATTGCGAAGGCCAGCCCGACCATGAAGGCCACGTTGATCTTCTCGAACGCGATGCCTAGGGCGATGGCGACGATGCCGAGCACCACGGTCGTGATCTTGGACACCCGGACCTCGGACCCGTCGGACACCATGCCCCGGCGGAACACGCTGGCATACAGGTCGTGGCTAACCGCGCTGGCGCCGGACAAGGTCAGGCCCGACACGACGGCCAGGATGGTGGCGAAGGCGACCGCCGAGATGAAGCCCTTCATCACGTCGCCGCCCACCGCGTGCGCCAGGTGGATGGCCGGCATGTTGCCGCCGCCCAGCAGCGCGCCCTTGGCGTCGAGATACTCCGGATTGGTGCTGACCAGCACGATGGCGCCGAAGCCGATGATGAACGTCAGCAAGTAAAAGTAGCCGATGAAAGTCGTCGCCCAGAACACTGATTTCCGAGCTTCCTTGGCGTCAGATACCGTGAAGAAGCGCATCAGGATGTGCGGTAGCCCGGCGGTGCCGAACATCAGGGCGATCCCCAGCGAGATCGCCGAGATCGGGTTCGCCACCTGCGGCCCCGGCAGCATGATCGCGTCATGCTTCGGATGCACCTCGATGGCTTTGGCCAGGAAGGCGCTGACGTTGAAGTCGAACTTGGCCAGCACCAGGATGGAGATTAGCGTCGCGCCCGACAGCAGCAGCCCGGCCTTGATGATCTGCACCCAGGTGGTGGCGATCATGCCGCCGAAGGTGACGTAGATGATCATCAGAATGCCGACCGCGACGACGGCATAGGAGTAGGGCAGTCCGAACAGCAGCTCGATCAACTGGCCCGCACCGACCATCTGCGCGATCAGGTAGAACGCCACCGTCACCAGCGTGCCCGTCGCCGCCATCGCGCGGATCGGCGTCTGCTGCAGCCGGTAGGACACCACGTCGGCAAAGGTGAAGCGGCCGAGATTCCGCAACGGCTCCGCCATCAGGAACATGATGATCGGCCAGCCCACCAGGAAGCCGATCGCGTAGATCAGCCCGTCGTAGCCGAAGGTGTAGAACAGCGCGGAGATGCCCAGGAACGACGCCGCCGACATGTAGTCGCCGGCGATGGCGACCCCGTTCTGGAAGCCGGTGATGCCGCCGCCCGCGGTGTAGAAGTCGCTGGTGGTCTTGGTGCGGCCCGCGGCCCAGTAGGTGATGCCCATCGTCAGCGCCACGAAGCCGGCGAACATGGCGATGGCCGTCCAGTTCGTCGCCTGGCGGGTGCCAGCCTCCAGCGGCCCGGCGGCCCGCGCGGCGGTGCTGGCAAGCAGAACCAGCAGCGCAGGGAGTATGCGCAGGAGGCGGCTCACCGAACCCCTCCCATGCTGGGAACCCGCGCAGCGCTGGCGGTGTCGGCAGCGATGATGCGGCGGCTCAGCTCGTCATAGGTGCTGTTGGCGCGCAGGACGTAAACGCCGGTCAGGATGATGGCGCTCAGGATCACGCCGATGCCCAGCACCAGGCCGACGGTGACGGAGCCGATCAACGGCTGCGCGATCAGCGGCTTCTGGTAGGCCACGAGCGCGATGTAGCCGTAGTAGATCAGCAGCATGATGATCGTCAGCGTCCAACCGAACGACTTCCGCGACCGCGTCAG
>CAXTDP010001020.1:0-2002 GCA_964242295.1 uncultured Acetobacteraceae bacterium
TGCTCGCGGCCTACCGGGCGGGCCTACCGGGCCTGCCCGTGCTGGACCGGGGCGGCGCGGCGGCCGTCATCCTGCCATTCCGGGAGCAGGACGTGCGGCATAGCGATGCAGGGATGGGCGCAGTCTGCCAAACCGGCGCGCTGGACCGGCTGCGGAGCGCCGGCTGGCCTGCCCGTGCTCCGTCTCCCCTGCATGCCGGTGCCGCCGGCTGTGCCAATGCCGCGGCCTTTGTCGCCCGCGCGGTGCTGCTGCCGGTCGGGCCTACCGTCACGGAGGCAGCGGCAACGGCCATGTGCGCGGCCCTGGCCGGACGGAACCTGGAGGGCTGACGATGCGGCTGGGGATCATGCAGCCTTATTTTTTCCCGTATCTTGGCCACTTCGGGCTGATCGCTGCCTGCGACCGCTGGGTGGTGTTCGACACCTGCCAATATACCCCGCGCAGTTGGATGAACCGCAACCGCGTGCTGCATCCCGACGCGGGCTGGACCTGGGCGACAGCGCAGCTCCGCAACGGGTCCATCGGCATAGGCGCCCATGACGCCCTACTGGCCGAACCGGCAGTGGCCTGCCGGTCCCTGCTGGGCCGCCTGTCCCACCTGCGCCGCGCCGCGCCGCATCACAATGCGGTGGTGGCTCTGGTTGGGGAGGTGTTCGCCGGCGCCGGGCCGTCCCTGGTGGAGCTGAACGTCCGCGCCCTGGCGGCGGTGTGCCGCTACATCGGCCTGCCGTTCCATGCCGACCGGCTGTCCCAACTGGACCTGGGCCTGCCGGATTGGCTGCCGCCGGGTGGCTGGGCGCCCGCCATCTGCGCCGGGCTGGGCGCCGCGTCCTATGTCAACCCGGCTGGTGGGCGGGCGCTGTTCGACCCGGCGGATTTCACCCGGCATGGCGTCGCGCTGCACTTTGCCGAGGCGCGGCCCTTCGCCTATCCGACGCCCGGCGCTGGCTTCGTGCCCGACCTGTCCATCCTGGACGTGCTGCTGTGGAACACGCCCGAGCAGGTGCTGGCCGCCGTGCGTGGCTGCGTGTCGGTCAGTCCCGCCTGATCCTCGGCTGGAGCCGGAAGGCCGCAAGCGTGCCGGGTCGGCGCAGTGACGGCGCGGCGGAAGCAGCCGCTACGGCCGTCCTGCCAGCGCCAGCCCAGCCGCGATCAGGGCGATGCCGGCACCGTGGCAGGGCTGCCCCCAGCATGACAACGGCCAGCAGCGTGCCGAGCACCGGCTGCAGGTGGTCGAGCTGCCCGGCCCGCGCCGCGCCGATCAGCTCCACCCCGCGGTGAAGAACGGGGTCGCCAGGAAGGACGCGAACACCACGGCATAGGCGACCGCGCCCCGGGCCAGCCATCCCGGCACCAGCCGCACCCCGGCTTTGCGGCGTTGTGATGCAGGAGAGGAAAGAACGGTACAGACGGTTCCCGCAAGGCCGCGCCGCTGTGCGCCCGGCGGTGGCGGGCAATGCCGTCCCGGCGGGGGGCCGTCGGTGCGAAACAGGGGGACAGGAGTCATCCGGCCCGCATGGGGCACGGTAATATCGTTGAAAAACCGAGCGAATCCCCCAACTATGGAGGCCAAGCAGCAGGCGGCACATGGACCTTCTGAAGAAGCTCGAAATTCTCGCCGACGCGGCGAAGTATGATGCCTCCTGCGCCTCCAGCGGCACGGTCAAGCGGTCTTCCCTAGGGGAGACCACCGGTGTCGGCAGCACGGAGGGCATGGGCATCTGCCATGCCTATGCCCCGGATGGCCGCTGCATCAGCTTGTTGAAGATATTGCTGACCAACTCCTGCGTCTATGACTGCCTGTACTGCATCAACCGCCGGTCCTCCAACGTGCAGCGTGCCCGCTTCACGCCGGAGGAGGTCGTGACGCTGACCCTGGGCTTCTACCGCCGCAACTGCATCGAGGGGCTGTTCCTGTCGTCCGGCATCATACGCAGCCCCGACTATACGATGGAGCAGGTGGTCCGCGTGGCGAAGCTGCTGCGGGAGGAGCATGGGTTCC